>NZ_JBYCKY010000684.1:0-40674 GCF_057473605.1 Mycobacterium sp. TH-M82
CCGTAAGCGGTACACACAATTTCGTTGCTAACGGGATCGCAGCCCATAATAGCCTTGAACAAGATGCCGACATGGTGATCCTGCTGAACCGGCCGGATGCGTTCGAACGCGACGACCCGCGCGGGGGAGAGGCCGACTTCATTCTCGCCAAACACCGCAACGGCCCGACCAAGACGGTCACCGTCGCGCACCAGCTGCACCTGTCGCGATTCGCCAACATGGCGCGGTAACTGTGGGGTGTCGAGATGCAATGAAGATTGACAAGCGCGCATTGATTGTTAAACAACAGCGTCAGTCGATCTGAGTGTCTGGCAGCATAAGTGCAGGTCAAGCCGCTAACTGCCGACTCGGCCCCAAGATCTTGTCAAAGTAGCTGCTCGAAATGAGAGTCGCGCGCCGCTGGCTTCCGCTTCAGGTGCAACCACTTAAGGGTGAATCGATCGATTCGTGGCTGGAGGCCAGTGCACGTGCAATGGGGGGCACCGTCGGAACCCTTGCGGCAGCCGCAAAGCTTCCGACTACCGCGAAGCCGCCTTGGTTGACCTGCCTGCCGCCGGCGCAGGCGCAGTTGCTCGCGGCGGCCACCGGTGTACCGGCGGAGTCGTTCGAAGCGATGACGCTGAGCAAGTACGACGGGACCGCCTTGCATATTGATGCGGACACGGAGCGCCTTAATCCAAAATTCCCCTTCGGAGCTCTGCCAAGGTCCCGGTTCTGCCCTGCATGCCTACGCGAAACGGGCGGTCGGTGGCAATTGCGCTGGCGCCTCGGTTGGTCCTTCGCGTGCCTGGAACACAATTGCATCCTCGTCGACCAATGTCCCGGCTGCGGAAGCTATCAGCGATCGACCCAGTACTACCGCCGCATCCAGCCTCCAGCCACCTGCCGTTGCGGCCTCCCACTGGGAACGGTTCCAGCGTTGCGGTGGACCGATAGACACGACTTTTCGTGGGCGCAGGAGGCGGTCAATGAGGTTATTGACGACGGCTACTATGATTTCGGAATTTTCGACGCGTACCCACGACTTTTGGAGGAGGTCCTGGGGGCTGTCCGAAGCCTTGCCAACAGGATCTTGAACTATTCGTCGACCCACAGCCTGACGATTCAGGGCATTGAGGATGACCTGACGGGCGAGCATACGGTAGGTTTCACGTCCTCACAGGCGCGAGAAACACTGAATAACAAAGCGCCGCTTCGTGCTCTGGATGTTGCCGTCGGTACCACATTGGCCTTGAAGGTGTTGCGGCACGCAAGCGTGGCCGACTGTGGGATGGCCGCACGATGGTTCATTGCAGGGCAGAACGCCACCAGCGGCCCAGCGGAAATCCGCTCATGCGTTCGAGATAGCGACATCGCCGCTGCCATCGTCTTGAAGGCGCGTAACGCCGATCTGGGTCCTGAACTCCAGCTGCGATACCGCACTGCAACGACGCTGCCGTGCGCACCGATCCCCGGTCAGAAGCGAATCCAGAAGAAGGCTGCCCGGCTGCCGGCGGCAATCTGGACGCGATGGGCGTCTGTGTTGCTATCCGGCCGTCGCAAGACTTTGGTATTCCGCGAGACACTGTCGTGCGCCACACTGCTCGTGGGTGCAACCATCAGGCCCGTTGCGGCAGTGGGCCTCCTGGGCGTCGTCGAGAGTCACAGCATTTTGAATAACAGGCTGTGGGTTTTGTGCGACTCAAACTACTGGGAGTCGATGCAGCAGGCGCTCGTCCGGTTAAGTGACTTCCTAGAGCAGGGCAGTGGCCGGATCAACTACGAGCGCCGCCGCCAGCTCGATTACTCCCTGTTGGTCAGCGATGACTTCTGGCAGCAACAGATGGAAGGCGATGCTGGCTCGCTGCCGACGGGGAGCTCGGTTGTGGCCGCGCATTGTTATTTGATTGAAAGGATAAGTGGTTCCCCGCGTCTCGCCCTTCAGTTCCACCCCGAGTTGGACTACTGGAGTTTGACGAAGCTCGTGACCGCTTTCACGGCGCACCTGACCGAGCCGGCGGTGGCGGCGCTGGATCAGCGTGCACGGAGCTTCCTTGCGGAGCAGGGAGTCAGTGAACCGGTGTACTGGCACCCGCCTCTCAAACTTCTTGACGGACTTAACTTCTCATAGGTGGCACACAAAACCGTGAGTGCACAGCAAATGCTGTGCACGAGTGAAAATGCACGTAAAAGTTTCGAAAATCGACCCAGTAGCGACCTCCAAGATGCATATCGTGGCGCACCTGACCCTACGTCGAAGGTTGAGGTAAATCCGATGAGTCGCAACAATGCACGGCAAAATGGCCAAGGCGCAGCAGACAGCGTTGTGCAGCTTGAGTGGACACTGCGCTTCCGCGACGGTGTGAAAACCGTATGGCTATGGCAAGTCCAAGGTGCTCCACCACTGGACCTGCTGGCTCCGATCCGGACCCCTCGGTCGTCGGCAAGTCATCGCCATATCCCAGTGACGGCATACACATTTACCAATTCTGGTGTCGTACACCTGGAATCAGGGCTTGAGCACGACCTGGTTCGCATACTCGACCGTGACTCCACCGTCTTGCGGATAATCTCCCAACCGTTCCGGTTGTCATGGCATACCGAAGAACCGGTTACCCACTTCCCCGACCTATTGACCCAGCACATCGATGGGAGCGTCACCGTATGGGATGCCCGACCACAAGAAAAGCAGGACGACGACTTTCAGGCCAAGAGCGTCGTCACCCGCCGCGCCTGCCAGCGGTTTGGATGGCGCTACACGGTGTTCGCCGGAACAACCGTAACGGAACGCATGAACATGTTGTGGCTGCACGGATTTCGCCGCAGACCGCCATGGGCAACGCATTTCGAGGAACAGATACAGCAGCTGGCTGAATGCGGCGACACGACAGTGGGCTCGCTTCTTTCCGCAGATGACGGGACAGGCGAACTCAAAACAGTGGTCTGGCACATGATGTGGACGGGCGCATTGGACATCGACATGACCGTGCCGTGGACGCTGCACACACCCGTTGTAGCGAGCAAGGAGCAGAGCCATGTCTAGTGGCCGTACCAACCTGGTCGAAGGAACACGCGTACTGACTAATCGAGGGTTCGCGGTCATCGACAAAGTCGAAGCAGCCAGCGTCATCTTGCAGTACGCCTACGGCGATACAACGAAAACCGGTTATGCGAACATTGATTCAATCCGCATCCTTGAGAACGGCGAAGCGTCAGCACTCTGCGAACCGCTTCGCCCACGGTGGGACGCCGTCAGCGACGAAGCCCGCGAGGCGGCGCTTTTCAAGTTGGGAATTGTTCAAGAGATCTTGACCGGTTACCGAGACGGCCACCCCGCTCTGGGACGTCCTGGTGAGCCGAGACCGCCGTTCGGTCCGAGTGGGGCTTCGGAGAGCCAGCGCTGCAGTGCGATGGCCATGGAATTGAATCTCGGGGCGCAACTCGATCGCAAACCGCCCCGTCGGATTCAGGACGAGGATTGCAGCACAGCGCATTACAGCCCGGTCACGATCAGAAGCTGGGTACGCGGGTTCAAAGAGCGTGGCCTGCTCGCGCTGATCGATGCACGAAGTACTCGCCAGAGCAAGTCCTGGGAGTTGATCGACGAGCGATACCGTCAGGTGGCCACCCAGATAGTGGACACCTTGGACGGGGACCGATCGACTATCTCTAATCAGGAGGTCGATCGCCGAACCAGAGTTCGACTGAAGGAAAACGGGATTGAGGACTTCCAGGCGCCGCAGAGAATCACCGGCCAGTTCCTGGCTGCCCTCAAACGGGAGCGAGGAGCAACGACGCGTGCACAAAAGAGCCGGAAGCACCGCAAGGTTTCAGGCGCAAAACACTACCCGGCGATTCGCCCGGGCCAGGTGGTCGCCATCGACGTCACCCGCGCCGACAATCTCGTTTACGACACACTGACTGGCCGCGCATGCAGCGTGGAGATCATCACCGCCATCGATGTCGCGACCCGCGTGGTTCTCGCGCTACGCGTCGTTCCCAGAAGCGCCAATGGTATCGAGGCAGGGCTGCTGCTCTACGACATCTGCCGCCCTTTCTCATTGCTGGTCGAGGGTACGTCCATCAGTCAGTGGAGGTGGGCGGGCCTACCTGGGCAGCTCGATCTCCGCGGCGTGGCCGTACGGGTCGGCAAGCGCCTGCTGGCACCGGACTTCAGCACTCTGCAGGGCGTGCACGGCATCCCGTCCGTGTTACCGGATGCCATCCGCTGCGACCACGGATCAATCTTCGTCTCTCAACATTTCCGGGCGCTGCTGGCGACCCTGGGAATCGATCTGATGCTCAATCGCGGCGGCAAGGCCAACGACAACCCACATGTGGAACGTTGGCACGAAACCATTCAGCGTGGGTTGCAGCAGATCCCGGGATACAAGGGCCGCAACACCTCTGAGCGCGGCAGACTGGTTAGCGAGGAGCCCCTGTTGACCGCATCGCAGCTGCGGGATCACTTACGTCGTTTCGTCGCACTCGATTACCACCGCAGCGCGCATGAGGGCCTGATCCTGCCCGGTGAAGAGGAGGCAAGGATGTGCCCGCTCGAGATGTGGGATGCGATGACTGAACTCACTGGGAGAATCGATGTGCCGCAACAATCGGATCTGATCTACCAGTTCCTCCCGGTTCGATGGGGGACCATCAGCCACGCCGGTGTGGAGTTCAAGAACCTGGTGTACGACTCGCTGAGAGTCTTTGAGCCCTATCGTTCGGTGCCAGTCGGGCAGTTCCGACCTGAAGACCGCGCGGCACCCTTCTTCTACGATCCGCAAGATCTCTCGCGGATCTGGTTTCGCGATCCCGCGACGAAGCGAGTCGAACCCATTGAATGGCGCGGCTCGGATCGCAGCGTCGCGCCCATGACCGCGGCGATCGTCGATGCCGCGTGTCGACGGATACGCCATCGAGGCGGCAACCTGGTCTTGAATGGCGATTCCGCCACGCGCCAGATCCTCGACGAACTCACCCAGATCACCGAGGCACCTGCAAAACCGAAACTGCGCAAAAAGCTCATCGCCGCCCGGTTGCGGGTGGAGCAGGCCAAGGCCGATCACGCCGAGGCGCAGCAGCATCAAGACCAGGTGCCGCCCCCGCGGTCACGCCCACGGCGGCCATCGCCGGCGCACGACGTGTGGCCCGAGCTTCCGGAAGGTGCCTAAACCATGGATGCGCAGCTATGGCACGACTACTGCACGATGCAGCCACCAGCAGAGCCCCAACCGGTCACCGTGCGGCAGTGGAAGGTAATGACACGTCAGCAACGGGCAGCCCATATCGACCATTTGACCGAATGGCTGCAGAGCCTGTTTCTGCCCACTGGCGATGTGGTGGCGATCTACGACAGTGTCGACAACATTGTTCGAATCAATAAGTTGACTCCACCGGGTGCGAAGAGCCTGCCCGCGCTCTCAGGACCGAACTACGCCGGCAAGAGCACGATGATGATGCGCTGGGCGCGCGAGAAGTACCTAGCGTGGATTGCTGACGCTGAATTGGACTCCTATGGCCGGCCGATCATCCGCCCCGAACCGGGGTGGGAAGTCGATCTGGATCCCGTTGTGTGGATTGACCTTGACGCCGCTGCCCAGATCAAGGACGTCGACGCAGCAATCCTGGGGTTCTTCCACCTGTCGGCCGAGGGAGCAAAACGCGACATATCGATGGCGGCGATGGACGCGGTTCGAAGACACCGAACACAGATCGTCATTATCGATGACGTTCACCTGCTCAAGACGAACTGGAAATCGGGACGCGACGTGCTCGACCACATCAAGCACCTCAATACACGTCTTGGTCAGATCGGCGTCACACTTGTTCTCATCGGTGCCGATCTCGAAGCCCGAGACCTAGTGCATGACCCACAAATCGCGGCCCGTCTCCGGCTGAATCGGTTCGGGCCGTACGAGATCGACGATCTCGACGCCGATCGGATCGGTTGGCAAGTGATCGTGCGTGATTTCGAGAAGCTGCTGCTGCCTCATCTGCCGCGAAGTCGGCCGAACGAGCTGCACACCAAGCTTGCGGCCGAGCTCTATCACCGCACGCAGGGCTACCTCGGAGACCTCAAAGCGCTGCTCTGCGAGGCGACGATCGGGGCAATCACTGATGGCACCCACAGGATCCTGCTCCGGCATCTCAACGTCGTGATGTTGAGCAAACGTGCAGAGGAACAACGTCTGGTACCCAGCTGAAAAGCTGGGCAACGCCAGCACGAAAGTCACGGCGATGGTCCAGTGACCGCTGCCCCGATCGCACCTCCTCGTCAACCACGACTGGAGTAGTGCACATGGCGGTGGCTCACCGGGGCCCAGGCGCGGAGGCGCGGGAGCCGCGAGGACGTTAACCAGCTATTCCACGGAATGATGTGGCGACGACTGGTCGAGCACAAGGGAGCGCAGCGCCGCGCGCGCCGGCTCCGGAAGGCGATCGCGGAACACGCGGTAGGCCGCCTTGATCCGCGGGGTAGGCGGCGCTGGCCAGGCAGGGCTGACATCGAGTAAGCCTTGAGCCACCTCGCACCACATCCAGGTGATCGCGTAGGGCGACGAAGTGGGCCGCCGATGCGGTGTCGTCGTCGTCCGCCAAGTTTCGAACCAACCGCCGGGGTCTCGGGTCAGTGCGCGGACCCGAGCCTCATGCTCGCGGAAATTGCGACTGCACGAGAGCATGTCCATCGCGGTGTTGACGGCGTCGGCGAATACCTTTGGAGTGACCCGCAATCGGGCGCTGGATGCGCGGGCGGCGCGGGCACCGATCGCGGGAGCCAGACCGATTCTTACTGCGGCATCCGACCAATTGGCCACGTCTGCCACGAGTCTGACCATGCACAGTGACACATACAATCTGCCCGTCCATTCGTATCCACCGAGCATCTCGTCAAAACATGCGTGGTAGATGTCGGTGTCGATCAGTTGTGGAATGGCCGAGCCTTGAAGCAATTCACTGCGACGAACCTTCTGAAGGCGTCGCCCGACGTGGTGACGCTGCCTAGCTGCGGTATTGATGAGCCGCTCCATCGTCGGTGTGCGTGTCGTGCGATTCACTAACCACGCGCATGGGCCGTTTTTCGCCTCGGCGATCAGACCCAGCCAGGGGCACAGGCGGGTAGCGGCGTCTTCAATGTGTATCTGCTGAAGGATGTCGGCAGCATCGGTGAGAACGTGCCCTCGGACCACCGCACTCTGGGGTGGGCTGATTCCCCAGCGTGGCCCGCGAAGGTTTGTTGTACGATCACGGGCTTCGGCGTGGAGAACCTCGGCCCAGTTCCTTACCTGCGGTCCGTCTGGCCGCGACAGCAGGTGAAGCAACAAGGTTGCGACATGCCGTATCTCAGCGAGGAAGAGTCGAGGGTCAACGCGCCTGCCTAGCATCGGCACGGTCTCGCCGGCCAGCGCTTCGGCCAAGATTGTTGCGGTGCTGAGCACCTGTGGTGGAGCTGACTCTGGAACGTGTCTAAGCACCGATTGCCTGCATGGATTGCGTAGGCCGACAGGGTTCGCGCATAACTGTTGCGGGCCGGCCAGGGGGCGCAACGGCGAATAGCGGTGAGTGCGGAATCGATGACCGCAACCACTGCAGTGCGCCGTCAGGAAGACCCCGTGGCGAGGACACGTCGCGGCAAGAGGCAGTCGCCATTCCACCGCCCAGATGCCGTCCTCGACCAGGCACAGCGGGCACGCCTGCGAGCCGCACTGGGGAAACCAGCCCTGGGTCACCACGTGCCGGAAGGTGTGCCGACGAAGAGGATCCAGCCCGTCGAGATACAGCGGCAACCCGTCGTCGAACCGCAGGAGGGTGGCATGGGCAACGGAAGCCTCATCGACGCCACTCAACCTGGCGATCCTGCTGATGATCAAAGGATCCGGTTTGATCATCATGAAAGCCGCACCGGGGGAGCCGAAATGCTCAGCCACGGTAAGAAGCCGCAGCATCTGAGGTGGTGACAAGCCGTTGGCGATAGCGAGCCGTTCCAGAAAGCTGTCAAGGGATTCCCGCGCGTCCAAGGCTGGTCGACTCGGCAGCAGGCCTCGTGTAACCACAGCAGGCTCCGCCTACAGTTCCAGCGATGCGGCACAGCGTCGGCACGAAGACCCACGGCGGCACAGTTCAGTGCCCTCACCGACGACTGGTGCGGTCAAAACGACACCCAGAGGTCGGCATCGAGGAGTACCCCCACCAACGCAATGTACTACTAGTAGGGCATTAGGAGTGAGTCGGGCGTGTGGCCAATCTGCGACGACAGACGCCGGCGCGCCGGGTCGATCACAAGCGCAAGGCCACGTCAACGGCAAGTGGTTTCGCCACCGCTAGCCGCCCAGGTAGGGGTCAGGGCCTCCGGGGTCGCAAGGGCAACCCGGCTCGGCGGCCGCCCCCGCGGCCCGTAAGGATCTGTCATCGCTAAGTGCTGCCGGCCGCGATCGCATCGCACACCTGTCGATGCGGAACAACTTCGCCGTGTCCAACGGGACGGTGCTGCGAGGGCGGAAAAGGCCTGATCGCCGTACCATCCACAGAAAGCCCTACTAGTAGGGCTGACTTCTAGGGTTTGAGCGTGAGTACTGGATTGCGTGCCGACGCGCCCCAGTCAAAACGACCCCAAGCGCGTCGCCGCATGGGAGCGCCGACGTCGGATGGTCGGGACACGGATCCAAAGCTTGCGTATCGAGCGCGGCTTAACTCAGGAACAACTGGCGCAGCTGTCGGGGGTCTCGCGCAACGTGTTGATGGATGTCGAGCATGGCCGCCGGGGAATACTGCATGAGCGGCTCTTCGACATCGCCAAGGCATTGGGCGTACCGGCCGTTGATCTCCTCGAAGGCATTCGCTGAGAGCGATCAGCGATGCGACCCGGCGAGGTTCGGCGAACCGCAGTTCAACTGCGAACCGTCGGCCACGCAAAACCACCCCTTCTCTAAGTCGGTCAGGATGCCGTGATGGCTCAGCCCCGCTCACCAGATGTGTGGCCGCCTGGTCGATTCGCTGCCCCGGTCCGATGTGACACCCTGGCCGCGGGTGCGGCGCAGGTGGGTGATCCGCAAAACGGTGTCTCGGCCAAATGTGTTGACCGAGCGGTGTGTTTCTTGGGCGACAAGAACGACGCCTTCCCTTTGGCGAGCGAGGTCACTTCCGTCCGGCCGGGGTTGAGCGCGAAATCGCCCTTCCGATGGCTATAGTGCAGATACGCTTACTAGCCCTACTAGTAGGGTTTACGACGCCGTTCGGAGGTTCTTCCTGTTGCAGAGTGGGGCTCGACGCGGGGAAGACGCAGAAGGCGACGGTATGGGCGCGGCGGCGGACAGCAGATTGTGAAAACAGCGAATCGCCGACGCAAAGCCGCGCGGCGCAGAGCGCGCCAGCTCGGGCGGAATGACGCGGGTTGCCAGGCTCACCCAAGGGCTTGCGACGATCGCCGAGCCGTCGACGCGAACCTCGACAAACTGTTGATTGACCGCGGCTGGATGCTTGTTGAACGTAGTTGGGCGGGCGATGTCTATGACTGGCCGGCTTCGGCGGCGAATCGTGGCCACGAGGTGACCTATCTGATCGCTGCAGCGGATGACAGCCTGGACAGCGGCGCGCCGTACCGGGTGGCGCTGATCGATGGAGAGTTAAGGGCTTACGACGATAAAGACTGCCTCGCTGCGGATCTCGACGGTATTGAGGCGCGGCGGTTCGGCTGCTAGCTCCCGTGGATCTGAAGGATTTGACCTCGTCGCGGCTGTTTCGGCGCGCAGCGAAATGTCGTCGCTTTTGGCCCTGTCCCGTGGCCGCGCGGTCACGGGTTGGGCAGGCGAGTTCCACAGGCAGGACACCAGGTGACGTTGGTGCCGAGCAATGCTTCGATCGAGGACAGATCATCGCGGTGCAGTGTGCAGGCCTGGCGGGCGAGGTGGATACGGATGGTGTCGATGATGAACTGCGCCCGCTCAACGGGCGTGGTGCCGTAGCCGTCGTCATCGGTTGTGCCGTGGGCGATTACGTCGCCTTCACCTAGCTCTTTGTCCTTGTAGTGGATTGTGCCGTCGGTGTCGGTGCCGGCGATAGTGCGGGCGAAACGGCCACTGGGCCGCAGGTCGAGTTCGATGCGCCACTCACCGTGGCGCTCGCGGAAGTAGAAGCTGTGGCCGTCCACGGCGCCGTCCCACTGCTCAGGTGCCAGTCCGCCGTGGCTGCTCACGACGACCTCGTGCTGTGTCGCCAGCCAGGCTTGGAGGTCGGCTTCGGCGGCCTGTTCATCGGCGGTGATCTGTTGGCCCGCTGGTGATTCCCAGAAGGCTTTGATGTCGTTGCGCCATTCCTCCCAGGCTCGGCGCCGGTCTTGGGGGGTGCGGGCACAGGGGCAGGCGAATCCGTAGTCGTGCAGGTCGGTTTCGGGCAGCCGTGGGTGACACGAGCACCGGCAGCGTTCACCGGTGTCGATATAGCGCCAGACGGTGAGTGCATCGAGGGCGACGTCGGCGAGCACGTCGGGGTCGGCGGTACCGTGCAGGTCGAACACTGTGGTCAGGTGGTCGCGGTAACGTTGGCGTGCTTCGATGCGGGCGCGTTCGAGCTGCTTCTGGTGGTCGGCGGCTCCGGGAGTGTTAGAGAAGTCGGCGACATAAAGCTCCTTGGATTCTTCATCCATGCCATCGAGGATGGCATGAGCGCGCCGTGGTGTCGCCTCAATTGGTTGGGTCAGTGGAGCGGGTCGACCTTCAGCGTTTGCGGAGTGGGCCGCAATGCGTTCCGTGTGGATGGTGCTGCGTGGCAAGCTGAATCAGCGCTTGCTGGAAGACAAGGTTGACGACAGACTCGGTGGGTGCGATGCTGTTCGGCTGCCCTTTTTCCGACATGATGAATGAGGCGATGAACCGAACTGAGGACGAACTGAGCGACCTGACCGCGGAGCCTGCGGGCGGCGCGGAGGCGCATCGGCGACCTATTACCGACGTCGGCACGTGGCTGGAGAGCGTCGACGGTGGTGTGCGGCCCGCGCTGCGCGCCCTGGGCGAGCTGCTGGTCGGTGTCGCTGAGCACAGTGGCGCCGAGAAACCGGAGAACGCCGATCAGTTCACCGCCCGCTGTCTGGGAGTGGCGGGCTGCGGGCAACTGGTTGACGAGGAACGCGGCCTTAACCCGTTGTCGTGGTTCACCGTCGCGCTGGCGCTGGCCGAGTGGATCGATAAGTATGCGCGGGTTTGTCAGGTCGGTCCCGGTGAGTACGCCGACCCGCCGAGGTGGACGCAGACCCGGATCGGCGGTCAGGACTACCGCCACCCGCTATGTTTGCGGGTGTATTTTCCCGCCGGGACGCTGCTCGACGATGCCGGGTGTGTGATCGCCCTGCAGGGCCGGCAGAGCATGCTGCGGTCGGTCGGTGTGAGCGCCTACGTGGCGCCGGGCAACCAGGACCGCGCCCGCGTGCTTTTGGACGGGCTCGCTGAACGCGCCAACGAGCTCAATCCTTACCGGGGCCACGCGGTGCGCGCCACCCACACCGCCGGACTGACATTGACCGTCATCGACTTGCCCTCGACCGCGACCCGAGAGAACGTCATTGTCGCCGACCAGGTGTGGACTGAAATCGATCTCGGCGTCCGCGCGGTGCGCGACCGCCACGACCTGCTCAACGCCCACAGCCTCGGTGCGCGCCGTGGTGTGCTGCTGTGCGGTCCGCCAGGCACCGGGAAATCGGCCGTGAGCGCCGTCGTGGCTTGCGAGGTCGTCGGGGAATTCACCGTTATCTACCTCGAGGCCAAAGCCGGTACCCAGCTGCTCAGCGCCGTCGTGGAGGAAGCGCAGCACCTCGGCGGCCCGGTGCTGCTCGTGCTCGAAGACATTGACCTGTGGTGCCGAGACCGCAGCACCGGCGGTGCCGGGTTGTCGGAATTGTTGCAGGCCATGGACATTCAGCCCGACGCCCGCATCCTGACGCTGGCGTCCACCAACGACGCCGCCACTTTGGACCAGGCGGCCATTCGCACCGGGCGGTTCGACTCCATCGTCGAAGTCGGCTATCCGAAACCAACTGATTCCGCCCGGATTTTGGCGGCGCTGATCCGTGATCTGCCTGGCGGCCGCACGGTCGACTGTGCGGGTGTGGTGGCGGCGCTTCCCGAGCGCACCAGCGGCAGCGACATCCGTGAGATCGTGCGCCGTGCCGTGCTGGCCGGTCATGACGGACGCGTTAGCACCGCAACGCTTTTGGCGGAGGTGGGCAGCGGGCGCTACCGCCCCACGATTCCTGAAGGGATGTACCTCTAGATCAGCGAGGAGCACGACCTCCCTGAGCTCACCGATGCGCAGAAGATGCTTTGGCGGGCCGCGACCTCCGACCTGAGCGAAAAGGCAGAGCGTGTCTGCGACGGCACCGCGGCCACAGAGGACATGCACGCCGCACTCAGCCGCGTTATCTTCTGCGACATCGACCCCGAGACGTGTGCAACACCTCGTGCGTCCCGCCCGATGCTTGGCCGGTACGTTGAAGTGCTGGAGCGCATCCTGCGCAGAATCCCCGACGGCTGGGGCCGCTGGATCAGCCACGACTCCAGCTGGTACCCGATCGTCTCCAACCCCGATGAACGGCCGACCGCCATTGATCCGACTACGTCGACCATCGAGTCAAAGAGAAATTCGGTGCCCTGCGCTACTACTGCGCGCCCAGCGATGATGCGAGCATCGCGCTCCAACAAGCGTTCCCCGACGTCATCGACGAAGCTGAACGCATGCGTCTCGGCAAGGGAACACCGCCGCCCGCTCAACGGGCGTCATCCCTTACGCGATAACGGCTAAGGCCACCCGGGGCGGGTAGGTCTCCGATGAAGCGTGAATGTAGTCGTAGTTCAGCGACCGGAAGAACCGGGCGTAGGTCGCGTTGAGCCGACATTCAAGACCCCTGTCGCCGAATTGAGGATGCGGCGGGCACGATTGTTGCAGCTCAGACCGACACACCATGCCGGTGGTTCCGGATCAACCACGCTGCCGCGGTGTTCCACACGATCGTTGTGTGCGCGAAGTAGCGCTGTTAAAACCAGTGGGTCCGTCTGTGACTTCGGAATCGGGCAGCGAGCCGTAAACGGCCTGGTTGAAGGCCACGGTCGGCCGGTAGGATGAGCCAAGGCTTTGAGTTTGAGGAGGTGCAGCTGTGGAACGTCGGACACCCAAGAAGGTGGTCGTGTCAAAGGCTGCCGTCAAGAAGGCGGGGGTGCGCGCCACGAAGGCCTCGGCCAAGTTGGAAGGCAGGGTGGTTCCCGCTGGTTACAGCCGGTCGGCCAGCGTGAAGGCCTACATCGCGAAGCAGCAGTCACCTAAGCGCTGATGCCGCTGACGCCGGGCTACGGTGAGACTCCACTTCCGCATGACGAACTCACTGCCCTGCTCCCGGAGGTCGTCGAGGTCCTCGACAAGCCGGTCACGCGCGCTGCCGTCTATGATCTCGAACAGGGTCTTCAGGATTGGCTGTTCGATGAACTGATGCCGTCGGCGCTCGACGGCTCGTTGCCGCTCAATGAGCTTCTCAGCGACTACTTCGTGCGCGGTCTCCATGCGCGACTGTTCGGCCCGGCATGGAACTGGGCCGGCCGGTGGCGGAGATTAGAGCTCAACATCGGCGTCGCGCCTGAGCAGATTGCCGTTGAGCTCCGAAACGCGCTCGACACTATTGCTTACCGGTGGGAACGAACCGAGGACTGGACGCCTCGGCAACTGGGCATCGTCGTGCATGCCGAAACCGTGCGAATCCATCCTTTCGTGGACGGAAATGGGCGCACCACAAGGTTTCTCGCTGACCTCGTGTTCGCGGCAGCTCAGAATCCCACCCAGTTGCAGTACGACTGGGACCTTGACAAGACGCGGTATATCGAGCTGCTTCGGGCCTACGACGGACACCGCGACGTGGCCGATCTAGCGGCTTTCATTGGTGTGGAGCCTATCGAAGCATAACTGAAATACCCTGTTACACAACGTAATTCAAAACGCGGCGGCGTTTACCGGTAAGGCTGCATATCCGACTTCATCGGTCGCCCCTGTCGTGACGCGGCGAGAAGGTGAAGGCAGCTAGGGGAGGGGCCCTGAATGCTGACCCGTTTCCGCGCAGCTGATCGGGCTTCATCTGCTGCAATATGCAGACTAATTTCATGAATAATGCCGATTGTCGCTGGGGGACCGTAGCCCTCCCGAATTGAATGTGGTGACTTCGCCTCTAAACCGACCGGAGTGATTGGCTATTCGACGTAGTTTCCGACATCTACGTCATCCGATGGGTATCCGAGCGTCGGGTGATCAACGATGGCCCCGAATTAGTAGGGCTTGATACCGCCTGTATCGGATCGAGGTTGGATTTGTGCTCGCCGTGCTCGCGAATACGGGGAAGTCTTGTAATTCGTCGCAAAGTCCTCGAGGATCCCAGGAGTCGTTGTTCGCCGAGACCGGCAGAAGCGTGCATCAGGCAACTTCAAAAAGAGCTAACCCGGCCCTTCGGTGTATGCGAATCCTTGGAACGGAGTTGAAGTTTCGGGCAGCGAGCGCCGCGCTGTGGGGCCCGAGCCAATTCTCGGTGTTGCAATGTCTTGCTGAAGCATTTGCCCCGAATTGCTTTAAGAAGCTGGTTCCGACGAGCGTTGCCGGCGACGCTGCCGGCCGGCGTTTCGCTGGTTTCCCAGGTCGGTCTGCTCTGTGTGTAACCAGCCGAAGCGCGCGCGCCGTGTGTCACTGAATGCCATCACCTGTGGTGGTGTCCCAATTCAGGTCCTCGTCTTGGATCCCGGACCTGTCCGTGTCGGCCATGGTGGCTGTGCGCTCAGCCGCGAATGCGGCTTGTCGCTCAGCCTGTTCAGCTAGGTCTTCGAGGAGAGCCGCGCTGGCGAGCCTGCGCAGCGAGCTTGTCGTGGGTTGGGGTCGGCACCTGAATGGCGCTTGTATCTGGTGCCATGGATTGCATATTACCCTGTCTACCTTTCGTGCGCTTTAGATTTGTTTGCATTTTTTGTGCTTTAGAGTTTAGGCGCCGGACGCCGTGGTTCCGGATGGGTCAGCTGACTCTAGAATTCGTGGACATAACCGCTTTGCTTTTTAGTGCCTTGGAAAGCGACCACCATATCGCGCTCTATCTGCAAATGCATCACAAATTCACCACGACGCTTCCATGCCTGGTCAAGCTGCGCGCGCCATCAACAAGCCGAAGTTGCTTGGAATGGATGGTGTCGTCGATGAAAAAACTCTCCCGCGATTACATACACGCGTCGTATAAGACTTTAGGCGGCTCAGAGATCGTGGTCGATTGGCCTGAGCTTGATGCTGACGCTGTGGCGCGAGGTAGAGCGTGGCGGACACTTCCGTGGTATTTGGGTCAGCGCAACTATTCGGGACTTTATTGGTGCGCAACTGAGCGTGCCCACGTCGGATACGAGTACGCCTGGAGCTGTCTCGCTTGATGGTGGCGGATTTCGATCGTGCCGCGAAACGCATTGCTAGTCAGCCGTTCTGGCTGAACGCGGATTCGGGTAGCCGCGGGTGACATGCGCACCGGCAGCGCTCGCCGCTGTCGACGTAGCCCCAGACGGTGAGCAGGCTGGACATGTAAATCCCAACCCTGGATTACATACGAGGCTGTGACGGCTCAGGGAGGACCCAGACATGCATCGTCCGATCACATCCACACATCCCCGCATCGCCGCGCTACCCTGTGCAGGGTGGATGAGTCGACGGGTCGCGCGCTTGGTGCGCTGTTGGCTAAACATCAGATTGATCTGACCGTCGACGAGGTCCTGGACGAGCTGGACTCCGCCTTTGCGGCCATCCCCTGGGCAACCACCCTGTCGGCGACAGAAGTGGATTTCCTGCGCATGCGCGTCGAACCCCAGGCAGCATCCGTGATCGACGCCTGGTCGGCCGATGACGAACGTCGGACCCGCGCCCGCATTGCGGTGCGCCAACTCAGCAGCGCGCTCTCAGGATCGGTCAGCATCAAGGAAGCCGCCGCGATGCTCGGCGTCGACCGCTCCCAGGTGGCGCGGCGCATCACCGGAAAAGCGTTATGGGCCTTCGATCTTCAAGGGAGTCGACGTATCCCGCGCTGGCAGTTCCTAGGTGACGACCTGCTTCCAGGCTTGGACGCGATCGTGCGCGCGATACCACGGGGCATCACCCCCGCGGTTCTGGATATATTCATGCACACCCCGCAACCCGACTTCGACGACCGCACCGCGATCGAGCACCTGGCCGGCGGCGGCGACCCGGCGTTAGTTGCCGGATTCATCGCCGACCTCGGGCGCTGGTGAACCTACGGCCCACCGAAGGCGCCACGAACGGGCCCCCGAACACCTCAGCAGGGAACCCACCACATTGCTGACTACACCGGCGCGCTATCGCGGGTCCACCGCACCGAAGGTGCCTCAGCCGTGGAACAAGCTGCGCACCTAGATAGGGGCCGCGGCCGCGCGCGGTGGCACCTACACCCGGGTCCTGCTAGTCGGGGAGTAGCGAATGACGAGGTCCGGTCGGCGACATAGTTGTCGATTATCGGCGATTCGGAAGAAAAATTGCGCGCGCGCCGCGAACCGCCCCCGAGAGCCCGAGTTCGGCCATCAGCCGCTCGACGGTGCAGCGTGCCACTGCGACGCCTTTGCGGTTAAGCGCCAGCCACACCTTGCGCGCGCCGTAGACCCTGTAGTTGACGGCGTGGATCCGCCGGATGTGCTCTTTGAGTTCCTCATCGCGGACCTCGCGGCGACTGGGCGCACGGTTCACCTGGTCGTAGTAGGTCGAAGGGGCGATCTGGACGCCGAGTTCGATGAGCGCGGCGCAGATTGACTGGACACCCCACCGCAAACCATCAGGACCCCCGCGGCGGCCCTGATGATCGGCGATGAATCGACAGACTAGTGGTGTGGCCGGTCCAGCTCGGCCGCGAAGAAAGCCGAGGCAGTCTTCAGAATTGCGTTGGCGCGCTTGAGTTCTGCGTTCTCACGCTTCAACCGTTTGAGTTCAGCGGACTCTTCGCTCGATACGCCGGCACGCGACCCGTCGTCAATCTCTGCCTGGCGAACCCACTTGCGCACTGTTTCGGCGGTGCCGACCCCAAGCAGCTCCGAAACCGCGCGCATAGCCGCCCACTCGGTCTCATGCTGCTCGCGGATCTCGGCGACCATCCGCACCGCCCGCTCCTGCAGCTCCGGCGGGTACCTCCTCGACGAATTCGCTGGCATGACTCCATCCTTCCCAAGAAGCGGAGTCTCCGGACATGCCGGGGCGGTTCAGCACCGGCAAGTCTCACACCCTGATCGGCCTCGGGGTCGCAGCCATCCACGCCGGGCACAAAGTCCGCTACTTCACCGCCGCCGACCTCATCGAAACCCTCTACCGCGGCCTAGCCGACAACACCGTCGGCAAGATCATCGAATCCCTGCTGCACGTCGATCTGATCATCCTCGTCGAGTTGGGCTTCGCCCCACTCGACGACACCGCAACGCAACTGCGGTTCCGGCTCGTCGCCGGCGCCTATGAACGCCGCTCCCTGGCTATCGGCTCGCACTGGCCATTCCAAGAATGGGGCCGCTTCTTGCCCGAGCAGACCACCGCAGTCAGCATCCTGGACCGCCTCTTGCACCACGCCACCGTGGTCATCACCGACGGCCAGTCCTACCGCATGAAGGACGCCCAACACCGAAAGGAGAACCCACAACCAACCTAAGAATCACCGCACGGGGTGAGGGCTTCTATCTGGCCACCAGCGGGGACTTCTACTTGGCCATTGACACTTGCGAACTTTGTGGAGAATCAGGCCGACTTCAAAAGAGCAGCTACCGATGAGCAGCTACCGATTCAAGACGCTGTGCGCCGCGTGCGCAGACGCCCACAGCTATCACATCGCACTAGCTCGGCGCTGAGCGCCGCTGCGCGTTCAATGCTGCAGTTACCCACGTCTCATGTGCGGCGGCGAGCAATACCGGGCAAGATCCGTTTATGGCGCAAAGGTTTCAAGAAAATCACCGGCTTCGACACGCACCGCCTGGCGACGCAATAGCGGCCTATCCGAAAAGCGGCGACCTCTACGGCGCCCGCGGCGGGCCGTCGGGGAGCCACCAAAGCACCGGCTGACGTAAATCTCGTAATCGGCCAATAGCGCCGCCCGGATCCGTCGGCGCCCGTAGGTGCCACGAGAACGTTGATGGATCTCAGTGATCGTGTCAGCCACAATCAGGCGGCGCACCTCACGATCCGGAGCAGGGCGTCTGCGGTGGTACTGCAGCAAGGATCGCGCTAATCCTGTTATCCGACAAGCAGATCGAGCTGAGTGCCCTCGCGCGACCAGCCCCCTAGCGATCGCGCGTCGGCGTTTTGGGGGCACCACCTCCTGCTCATCGAACAGCTCGCAGGCATCCCTGGGTCAGGGCTAACTCTGCATCGAGTTGCGCGATGCGTTCGTGAGCCGCGGCGAGTTCGTCGGGCTCCACGCTCAGGGTGCCCTCGATGACTCCAGCGTCGAGCGTCGACAGCGCCTTCGCCAAGTCGACGCCGGTCGCGCCGGGCAGCCGCTCATCCATCTCCAGCATGAAGTCAGCGCGCAGCGCGGCCTTAGAAAATGCTGATGATGCGATCGTGTTCGCCCTGCGGGCCGGTGGCTTCATACGGAGTGAGGACACCGAACGCCGTGACTGCAGCCGTCAAGGGCGGGACCCCACACACTCCAACCTAGCGGCGTCGTGACATTCGGCAGCGCCTCCGACACGTTGACCGTCATCCACAGCGTGTCGGCCGCTGACGAACTGTGCACCGCACGGGCTCCTAGCGGAGATTGGTCGAGGCGGGGATATTGAGCCAGCCGTTGGCCGCAGACAGGTCAGGGAATCGCTTGGCTCGGTCCATATGCAGTGAGTAGTCGGGGATGCGCGGGAGGAATTGCTCGAGGATGGCGACGCTTTCGATCTTGGTGATAATGGCGCCGATGCAGCGGTGGACACCGAACCCGAATGCCATGCTTTGGCTGAGCTTGCGGTTCGGATCGATGGTCACGGGTGCCTCGAAGACGGCATCGTCGTGGTTGGCCGCGGTGAGCACCAGCAGCAGGAATTCGCCCTCCTTCAGCTGCACACCACCGAGCTCGACGTCGCGTGTCACCCGGCGGGCGGTGGTGGTCTCGGGGGTGATCACCCGCAGGAATTCGTCGACGGCTCCCGGGATGAGCGAGGGGTCGTCGATGAGGCGTTGGCGCAGGGCGCGATCATTGTCGAGGTGAATCAAGGTATTGGCGATCAGTGACTCGGTTGTTTCGAAGCCGCCGAACAGCAGTGTGACCAGGAGTGAGACGAGTTCTACGTCGGAGAAGTTCGCTTCGTCGTGGTGGATCAGCTTGCTGGCAACGTCGTCGGTGGGGTTGGTGCGTTTGTCGTTGACGACGCCGAAGACCATTGTCGCCAGCTCCAGCAGGTCGCTAACGTCGTCGTCGCCGGGTTTGCGCATGTATCCGGTGCGGATCGCGTCGATGAAGCGATCACGCAGCTCCAGCGGGAATCCGAGGTAGGTCATCATCGTCGTCGGTCCCACGACATGGCCCAGGTCGTAGACGACGTCGAACTCGCCTTTGGCAACGATGTCATCGATGGCTTTGGCCACGATGGCCTCGATTTGGGATCGCATCGCATCGCAGGCGGACCGGGTGAAAAAGGGGTTGAGGATCTTGCGCAGATCGGTGTGGCGGGGCGGGTCTGACTCGGCAGGCAGCAACGCCCCGCCTGGCAAGGGAATCGGAAACGACGGAATGAACAGGCCGCCGGCGCCGTCGGCGGTGCGCCCCGACGCGTAGGTCCCTGGGTCGAGCAGCACTTGCCGGACCAGTTCGTGCGAGGCCACGACGTAGTGTCCGCCGTTGCTCTCCGTGTAGGCGATCGGGTGGTCGAGCAGATTGCGTGCTCGGCCTTCGAGGTCGCGAGCGAATTGCTCCGAGTGGTGGTCGAAATCGATCACCGGAACTGACCGTGTGGTTGCTGTCATTGAATTCTCCTCATCCAAACGATCTGGGTGCCGATGGGTGTTGCCTCACGCTAGCAGTAAGTTGGACACTGTATCCAGATTATGAGTCCAGATAGCGTGTAGGGTGCGAGGCGTGGGCCTCCGAGGGTCCTTGCTGACCGATGTCGAAAGGTGTTCCATGCCGACTACGCAGACCGAGTGGGGACCGATTGGCGAGCGCTCCCATCCTGGTGCCGCGGGCCCAGACGATCCCGTTTACCGCGACAATGCCTACCTGTCGTTCTGGTCGCTGAGCGGTCCAGCGCCCCTGTATGGCGAGGCGCACGTCTCGACGTCGCCTAACAGCGAAGGCCGGCGGGCGCGCTTCACCGTGTGGCGCGACGGCCGGGTGGTGGAGATTCAAGAGCCACTCGAGCCGGGGAGCTTCACCAGCGACTCGATTGACTTCGACCCGCGGGGCAAGGTTAGGGTCGACGCCCCCGGAATCTCGGCGACGATCGATTACACCCTGCGCTATTGTGTAGCCGACTACACCACCAACGCCGTGCTGGGCACGGTGAAGGAGTCGACGCTGCAGCACTATCAGCAGGGTGTGGATGTTGCTGCGTTGATCACGTTTGGCGGCACGACGTCGGAGACTGCTTGCCGCGGTGTGCGGGACCGGACGTTCGGCTTCCGCGACGAGCCGCGGCAGTGGATCGAAGGGGTGGGTTTTTGCGCGACCTTCGACGACTTCGACTTCACCGCCATTCGCAATGTGACCTCCGACGGTAACGCGGTCACCGATGGTTTCATCCTCAGCGACGACGGCGCCTTGCGACTTACGGACCTGCAGTTCACGTTCGACCCGAACATGCTGTTGAAGGCTGACCTGGTGTTCGAGGACGGCAGCCAGCGAACGATCTCCCGGGTGAGCCGTCAGTATTGTCCGATCTGGTTTCCGCAGGGTCCGGCGACGACCGCGCCAGCGATGACGTCGTGGAGCGAGTACGACAACTTCGACGCGTGGGGGTCAGCGGGTGAGGGAATCGTCGGCCACTGGGTACGGCGGATCATATGACCACTAACGGTCAGGGCGGCATCGGGCAGCCACGCGATGAGCTGGAGTTGCGGCGCGATCCGCGGCACAGTTCGTCGGCCGCGGGCACCCTGTGGACGACGGTGAATGTCGCCGAGGCGATGCCGGGTGTCGTCACGCCGTTGGGATGGAGCATTTGGGGGCCGGCCAGCGACTTGGGTATGCGCAAGACGTTCGCCGCGTTTGGCGTTCTCACCGGGCCGGAAGTGCACGGACCGGCCGGCGAACACGACCGGATCATGAGCGTCTTCTACGGGCGCGCTGCGCTACGGGCTGACTTCTTCCTGGCGATGGGCGAGCGGCTTCCCGGAACCAGCGGCGCCGAGGTTGCCGAGTCGCTGTTCGCTGCGACTCCCGACAATTATGTGAGTCGCCCCGAACGCCGGTACTATCTGCGGGCGGCGACCCGTGTCCCGGTCATCACCGCCCGGGCGCCGCGCCTGATCCGGCGGGCGCGGACTGAGACCGACCGGTGGTGGCGTGCGGAGATCGGACGCGTTGACGGTGCCGATCTGGTGCGGGCGCAGCACATCTTGGAGACCGCGGCGGACCGTTTCTTCCGCAACGCGTACCTGCACATGTTGACGACGTTTGCGGTCGTGCAGCTGGCCCATGACCAGCTGAGCGCGTTGATCGATGCTGCGGGTGTCGGAGCGGGCCTGCTCTCAGGAGTAGGCGATCACGAGGAAACACGCTTCGTTCATGATCTGTGGGCGTGTTCGCGGGGCAACCTCGACCTCGCGACGTTCCTCGATCGGCACGGGTATCACGGCCCACACGAGGGAGAGATCTCCGGGCGGGTCTGGCGTGAAGACCGCGCCCCGCTGCAGCGCATGCTCGCCGCCTACACTGCACGCGGCGAGGACGCTGATCCCCGCGAGCGGGAACGGGAATTCCGCGCTCAACGCGAACGCGAGAAGCGGGAACTGCTGGCGTCTCTGGGCGGCGCGCAGCGACTCAAGGCGCGGGCCGTCATTGCCCTGGCCAGCCGCGCCATCCCGCTACGCGGTGTCGGGAAGGTCGCGTTCCTGCAAAGCCTCGATGTCGCCCGTGCGGCTGCCCGGCGGGTTGGGCACCTACTCGCGTCCCAGGGGGTCATCGACGACCCAGAAGACATTTTCTTTCTGACCCGCGAAGAGATTCGGGACAGTGAATGGGATCAGGCGCGCTCGCGGGTCGAGTTCCGGCGTCGATGCCATCGGGAGTTCCAACGATTCGAGCTTCCGGTGAAGTGGGAAGGTGCACCCGAACCGCGGCTGATCGACTCCCTCAGCCACTCGGTTGAAGTCATCGAGGGGATCGGTGCCAGTCCCGGCGTCGTGCAAGGCCCGGTTCGGGTGGTGACCGAACCCGATGACATCGACATCGAGGACGGTGAGATCCTGGTCGCTCGCACCACCGATCCCAGCTGGGCGGCGGTCATGTTCCTTTCGGCCGGGCTTGTCATGGATATCGGTGGAACACTCAGCCATGCCGCGGTGGTCGCCCGCGAACTGGGGATTCCGTGCGTCGCCAACACCGGCATCGGCACGCGCGTCCTGGTGACGGGGGACCGATGCCGCGTCGATGGCACCACCGGGCGGATTGACATCCTCGAACGGGTCGCCGCGCGAGGTACCCCCGCATGAGAAAGGCGCGGTCGTGAGCCGAAAGGCGGATACCTGGTTCGCCTGGAGCGGCATTCCGTTCGTCACGCTGTTTGTAGTGGGGATGGTGCCATTTGCTGATTTTGTGCCTCCGCCGAGTCCGGCAGACTCGGCTGAACAGATCGCCGCGATCTTCCGCGAGCACACTAATGCGATCCGAGTGGGACTAGTTCTGGTCTTTGTGGCGACTATCCTGTTTCTGTTCTACGGAGCCGAGCTAGCGCATCAGACTCGCCGGATCGCGGGCGCCTCGCGTGCCTTGTGTTATGTGCAGATTGCCAGCGTGTCCGCGGCCGTGTTGATCATCGACTTACCGGTGATGCTGTGGTGGACAGCGGCATTCAGACCAGAGCGCCCGGCCGAGTTTCTCCGGCTGCTCAACGATGTGGGATGGATGATTTTCATTGGCGGGTTCGTGCCCTACGTCGCGTGGGCCATCGCGGTCGGGCTGGCCATACTTTCCGACGTCACGCCCGAGCCCGTCTTCCCGCGGTGGTCAGGATACCTCAGCATATTCGTTGCGCTGGTGCAGGTTCCGCCCGTCATGCTCGTCTTCGTCAAGACCGGCCCGTTCGCCTGGGATGGTCTGATCTCGTGGTGGCTGCCGGCCATCGACTTCTTCGCCTGGATCGTGGTTATGATGGTGCTCACCGCCACCGCGGCACGTCACCAACCCATACATCAGCACCTCGACGCCGAGGAACGGCACCCAATCCCGAACCGTCCAGAGGACTAGTATTTTGGCGTCGGTTACCAAGCGAACGCCCCGGCGCACCAAACAAGAGCGCCGCCGCCAGATGCAGGAACAGTTGCTGCGGGGCGTCGAAGCGATGCTCGCCGACGGTGAGCGCTATACCGACTTGTCCATCGACCGAATCGTAGCCGCCGCGGGTATAGGTCGCTCGAACTTCTACGTCTACTTCAACGACAAGAGTGCGCTGCTGCAGGAGTTCTTCGAAGATCTGGTCGTCGACCTGACCGCGCACGCCACACCATGGTGGGAACTACCCCCAACAGCGTCCAAAGATGAACTCCGCGAAGCATTCCGGGAGATTTTTAGCGTCTTCCTCCCGCACCGCCATGTGTGGGGCGCTGCAGTCGAGGCCGCTTCCTATGACGACGGGATGCACACGCGGTTCCAGGAGTTGATGAGCGATGCCACCGCCTCCCTAGCCAACCACATCCGCCAAGCGCAGTCCCACGCCTTCGCCCGCCCCGACCGCGACCCCGACACGATGGCCGCTTGGCTGCTGTGGATGACAGAGCGTGGGCTCTACCAGCTCATCAGCCACGCCGATGCCACGCGATTCGAGGCGCTACTGGAGTCGTTCACCGACATCTACTGGGACACCCTCTACGACTGGAAGAGGATTTAGCTGCCGCGGCGCATCGGCATGCCCACAAACCCGTCGTCGCCTCCAGAAAGTCAGGGAGACGACAACGTTAGGTATCAACTATCGGACGGCCCTTCATCCCTCTAGCGCAGATCGTTTGACTATGCAATTCGACCCCAACTACTGTGCGAGACGACCCGTTCCGAAATCGGTAAGCGTCCTCGCAACGTCAGCGCGCGGCAGAGAGGCCACCAATGTCGTTGTCCAACAACATGGTCCATACGTCTAAAGCCGGTACTCGCAAACCGCGCTCCACCCGAGTCCGGCATGTGCCAGGTGAGCCGGGCATCTGGGTTCTGCTGTTCGGCGATATGGTCGTCTTCACGGTGTTGTTCACCGTCTATCTCGATCATCGCGGACAAAACGAAGCGCTCTTCGCCACATCGCAGGACCAACTGAACCGGACATTTGGGGCTCTCAATACCCTCATCCTGTTGACCAGCTCTATCCTGATCGTTTTTGCGGCGCGCACGTTCCGTAATGAGCGACTGCGGCATTTGGCCTCACGGTTGACCGTCGCAGGGGCACTTGTCGGCTCATGCTTCGTAATCGTCAAGGTCATCGAGTACCACGAGAAGGTCAGTGCCGGAATCACACCGAGCACCAACGAGTTCTTTATGTACTATTTTGTGCTCACCGGCCTGCATCTGGCGCATGTCGTTATCGGACTACTGGTACTGACGGGCCTATCGCGCCTAGCACGCAAGCCCCAGCCGACGTCCACACACATCGCCTTCTTTGAGGGAGGCGCCTGTTTTTGGCACATGGTGGATCTGTTGTGGATTGTCATCTTCCCCCTACTCTTCCTGGTGCGATGATGATGAAAGGTATTGTTCGTACCAACGCCTCGGTCGCCTGGCTAATACTTGTGGCCCTGACCGTGGTCTCGTGGATGTTGGGAACACAGCACGGGCTCGGCGGTGCCAACCACGTGCCGGCGAGCCTGGTGATCGTCCTGGTTGCCGTGTTCAAGGTTCGCCTCGTGGGGCTGTACTTCATGGAGTTGCGCGACGCGCCTTGGGCGCTGCGAGGAATCTTCGAGGCCTACTGTGCTGCCCTGCTCCTGCTGCTCAGCATGATGTATCTATTCGCCTAAAGCTTAGATCGGTGGATCGAGGCTAATGCGCGACTTGCAAAGCTGCTGTATCTGCTTGCGCACAACGATCGTATGCGAGCCTGGTCCTCGTCAGGTCGTGGTCGACATGCTACTGGCCGGAGAAGTCTCTCTCATGCAGACGACATTTAGCCTGAGGGGGCCGATGTGGGGCTTGAACGAAAATGAGCCGTGAGGTTTGGCAGAACCGATTGACCGCCGTCCCTGGTGCCCTGTTGGTTCTGCTCAACAGCCTCGCTGGGTGCTCGTCTTCGCCTCCCCGCCGCCGCTCCTGCACGGTGAGCTTCCCCGGGATACCGCGCAGGTGACTATCGGTGACGATCCGACGGCTACGACGTATGCGTGGGGTGCACAACGGAAGAATTCGCCGCGACCATCACAAGCAGTCGCGACTCCGCAGGTGTCACGGCGGTTGTGGACTATGCGGACAAGCTCACGGTCGAGTCGGTCAGCATTGACAACTTTTGCGGTGTCACGGGCAGCTATTGGGAAAACCTACAAGGCAGCGCCCACGTCGACATGATTGGCAGCACCTACGCAATCACCGGCCCCGCTGATGGATTCAAGGCCGACCAACCCAGCACCAGAACTTCAACGCCCTTCGCGATAAAGGTGTCCTGCTAGTCCGGCTCTTCTGTGGGGCACGGCAATACGGCCATTGGAGCGCCAAACGCATTGACTGCGTGCTGGTTCGGGAAAGTCTGGGCTCCGTGGCAAATGAGAGCGGTAAATGGGGACGGTGGCCAGCATGGTGACACAAGGGAACCCAGCGATTAGAGTCTAATCTCGTGTCAAAAACAAGGGGTGAAGAGTGTCCCGCGGTTGTAGCGTTGGACGGTCATACGGACCTGCCCCGCGACGTCCTGGGCAACAAGGGATATGGCATTAATTCCATGCGCCGGCAGGACTTGGCGGTCCCGCCAGCATTTTGTATTACCACCGAGGTATGTGCGAGGTTTTTCGCAGACCCACACTGCCTGGGCGGTATCTGGGACGAGATACGCGAGAAGATGCAGTGGCTCGAGGCAGAGACGTCACGCACGTTCGGACACGGTCCCCGGCCGCTGTTGGTTAGTGTGCGCAGCGGCGCCGCACAGTCGATGCCCGGGATGATGGACACCGTTCTTGACCTGGGTATCGACGATGCCGTCGAGGAAGCGCTTGCGGCCGCCGCATCCGCGGAGTTCGCCCATGACACCCGCAGCCGCTTCGTCGATATGTACCGGCGCATCGTATTGGGTGGCGACGACGGCGTCGCGGTACCCCAAGATCCGTGGGTGCAGTTGCGCACGGCGATCAAGGCCGTTTTTGCGTCGTGGAACAGCCCGCGGGCTCTCACCTACCGCGCACATCATGGCTTGGATGACGCGGCCGGCACCGCGGTCGTCGTCCAGGCGATGGTATTCGGCAACCTCGCGCGCGACTCGGGCACCGGCGTTCTATTTTCGCGCAACCCGATGACAGGAGCTAACGAGCCGTTCGGTGAATGGCTGCCCGGCGGCCAGGGCGAGGACGTAGTGTCGGGTAACGTCGACGTGCAACCCATCACCGCGCTGTGCGCAGAACAACCGGTCGTCTATGAGCAGCTCATGGCCTCGGCGCGGACGCTGGAGCGGCTTGGCGCCGACGTGCAGGACCTCGAGTTCACCGTCGAAGAGGGCAAATTGTGGTTGCTGCAGACGCGGGCAGCCAAAAGGTCAGCGCAGGCCGCCGTGCGGCTGGCGTTACAGTTGCGCCACGAAGGATTGGTCGATGACGCGGAGGCGTTGCGCCGCGTGACGCCAGGACACGTCGAGACGTTGCTCATGCCATCGTTGCAACCGGAAACTCGGGTAGCGGCAACACTTTTGGCCAAGGGCTTGCCGGCGTGCCCAGGCGTAGCGTCAGGCAAGGCTTACTCCGACGTCGACGAAGCCATCGACGCCGCCGAAGATGGTGAAGACGTTATCTTGGTCCGCAAGGCGACAAGCCCTGACGATGTGCAGGGCATGCTGGCCGCTCGGGGGATCGTCACCGAGATCGGTGGAGCGACTTCGCACGCGGCTGTGGTCAGCCGGGAGCTAGGCCGACCCGCGGTCGTCGGCTGCGGCGCCGGAGTGGTCGCGGCGCTTGCCGGCAAGCTCATCACGGTTGACGGTTCCGAAGGCGAAGTGCGCGAGGGCATCCTGCAACGCACCATATGGTCCGAAACCGACTCGCCCGACCTGGTTGAGCTTACCGAGATCGCGCGTCTTGTCAGTCCGATCCGGGCTCACGCCAGCGGTGACTACGAGTCGCTTGACGATACCTCCGCGGCGGGGGTCGCCGGCGCACTCGCTGCCGGTCGCACCGACGTCGTCTCACCGCACCCGCTGATTACTATGCTGACTGCACTGCGACTGGACGACAACAGGAAGGGGCTGGCCAATGTCTGAGTTGACCGTGCTACAGGCTGTCCGGCTCAAAGGTCGTGTGAGCGAGGTAGATCTGCACGCCACCCTGGGCGAAGACCCCGCCGACGTGACCGCGACGTTAACTCAGTTGACCGACGCCGGACTGCTGATCTCGGGCAAGACGCTTCGGATCAGCCCGGACGGACGTGAACGGCTCAATACCCTTTTGGCGCAGGAGCGTTCGGGTATCGACCAGAGCGCTTTGGCCAAAACGTACGACGATTTCCGCAGCGTCAATGCGGTGTTCAAGGCGCTGGTATCAGACTGGCAGATCAAGGACGGCGAACCCAACTTACACGACGACGGCGAGTATGACGCCGCCGTGTTGGCCCGCCTCGACAAGGTGCACCAGCAAGTGTCGCCCATCATCACCGCAGCGGCCAAGCAGCTGCCCCGACTCAGCGCATACGCCGAGAAACTGAATTCAGCCCTGGAGAAGGTCAAGGCCCGCGACACGATCTGGCTAACTCGGCCGATCATCGACTCCTATCACACCGTTTGGTTCGAACTACACGAGGAACTACTTGTCGCCTCGGGCCTAACCCGCGAAGAGGAAGCCCAAGCGGGACACGCGTCCTAGGTGTCGTGACCCGGGAGGTTGTTGACGGCGTGCCTGCTTGAAAGTGGGAGGACCTCCTGACGGAGTGGATGTGTCTGGCATTCACCCGGCGGTTTCAAGCGGTGGATGCAACAGTGGGTGGATTACCGGGATCTGACAGTAGTTCGGCAAAGGCTTCGGCGGGGGT
Source organism: Mycobacterium sp. TH-M82 (assembly GCF_057473605.1). Classification (NCBI taxonomy): domain Bacteria; kingdom Bacillati; phylum Actinomycetota; class Actinomycetes; order Mycobacteriales; family Mycobacteriaceae; genus Mycobacterium; species Mycobacterium sp. TH-M82. Next base: position 28,355 of record NZ_JBYCKY010000684.1, read on the forward strand.
TTTCCAGTCCAGTGTTTGGCGTGGTCTGTCGTTGAGTTTGGCCGCGACGTAGTCGAGGTAGTCGGCGGGGAACACTGACAGGTCGGTGCCTTTGGCAAACCATTGGCGCAGCAGCCCGTTGGTGTTTTCGTTGGTGCCGCGCAACCACCTAGGGGAGGATGTATATCAGCGAGTCGGCGGAGCCTGGCGCGTTGCTGTCCGCCGATTCGTCGTGCACGCGTAACAGCGTGCACACGCTATCTACGGTCGTTCCTGCGAGCGAGAAACGGATCGCACGTCGACGTTCGCGTGCGAGCGTGGGGCGTTGACCATCGCGCGCGGAAGCGACGGACTTCGTCTCGGTTTCGAACGACTATTGCCTTGGCACGCATGCGCTGCTAGCGTTCCGACCAGCGATCGGAACATCGTTCGGAACCTCGGTGGCGACTGTTATGGAACCCGCATGGTGAGAGGAATGAGAAATGGACCTTCACAGTGCCCACGTCGCCATTGTCGGCGGATCGAAAGGGGTAGGCGCGGCGCTTGCGCATGAACTTGCCCACCGCGGCTCTCGGGTGACAGTTCTGGCGCGCGATAGCAACGAATTGTACAAAGTCGCGGCTGACGTTGGCGGGCGAGCGTTGCCTGTCGACCTGACCGATCTGGACTCACTGGAGGGACTGGTCGACCGGATCGAGGACGCGGGCGGACCGATTGACATCCTGGTGAGTAACGCCGCCACCATCACGCCGGGCCCGCTAGCGGAAATGACGGCTGAGGCTCTGCGGGCCGGGGTGATGACGAACTTCGTGTCCCACCTGGAAATCAACCGTCAGCTGGCGGCTCGGCTGGTTGAGCGGGGGCGGGGAACGTTGGCCATTGTTGGCTCGGTGTCGGCCGAAGTGTCGATGATACATCTCGGCACGTACGCACCCGCCAAGGCCGGGCTGGTTAAGTTCGCGGTGGACTTGCAGCGGGAATTGCGTCCCAGTGGTGTCAGGGTGCCGGTATTCATCCTCGGCTCGGTTCCCGACACACAGCTTTCGGTCAAGGGCGTTGATGATCCGGTGATCGCATTCATCGACAAGGCGACGGCGACCGTGGGGGTGCTGACGCCACAAAAGGTCGCTAGGCGGATCGCTGATGTCTTGGCCAGTGACCGCCGCAGCGCGGTCTATGCGATTCCTCGCCTGTCCGCTCCGCTGGTGCAGTTTCGGCTTCTGCCGTTGCGTCTCGTCGATCCATTGTTGGTGCGTCCCGCGCTGAAGGAGGCTGCACGCACCCGCCTGAGTCGGTCGCGATGAGCCCGGAAGTGGTCGGCGGACGCACTGATCCGCTGCTGACCGCCTCGGACCCGGCAGCGTACTGGACCATCACCAACTTGACCGAGGCGTTTCCCGGTGTGCTCACCCCGCTTGGGTGGTCGATCATCGGTTCAGCCTGCGAGATCGGGAATCGATTCGCGTTCCGATCCATCGGTGCCCTCACGCCACGCGAAGCGGGGATGCCGCATCGGATCGAGGACCGAGCATACGGTTGCTTCTATGGCCGGGCGGCGATCCGGGTGGACTGGCTGGCCCGGATCGCGGACCGCATCCCGGGCGCGGACGGGAGGTCGGTGACCGAGCAGTTCATGGGATGTGTTCCGCCGGTGGTTCAGGGGCTGGCCCCCCACCGGCGGCGCTACCCGATCGTGGCTGCCCGCTATCCGGTCGTGATGGCCTCAGTCCCGCGCATGGTTCGCCGGAGCCGGGTTGGGGCCGAAAGGTTATGGATCGAGGAGTTGAAGCGGACGCCAACGCTTGACCGCGCCGGTGCGCGAGCCCAGCTAGCGGCGGGAGTCGCGGTCGTCATCGACGCTGTCGGTGTCGACGCTATCAAGCTGCTCGCGGGTGTGCAGCCGTTCTATGACGCTTTGATGAAGCTCGCGACGGCGGCCGGCGTTGATCCGGCGCCCCTAGAAAGCGGTCACGGGTCCCACGAGGAGACGGCGCTCGTCAGCGACCTGTGGGCCGCGTCGCGCGGCGCTGTCGACCTGGACGCCGTGGTTGCGCGGCATGGCTTTCACGGGCCACGCGAGGGGGAGGTGTCCTCGACAGTGTGGCGAGAGGATCCTGAGCCGCTGCGCAGGATTTGCGAAGCTTACCGCGCGATGCCTGACGACGCCGATCCCGTCGCGGCCGAGCGCCGCCGCCGCGACGCCCGCCGCCGTGCCGAACTCGACATGGTGCGATCGCTGCCCCCGACCAAACGTCCGGTGGCAAAGCTGATGCTGCGCCTGGCGCACACCTATCTGCCACTGCGTGGCAAGGCCGCGCGGCTTCAGGGTTTGGATATCGCCCGAGGCGCCGCACGGCGCTACGGCGAGCTGCTCGAACTCGATGGAGTGCTCTCTGACCGCGACGACATCTTCTACTTGACCGTGTCGGAAACGCAGGACCTGCCACCAGACATCCGGGAATTGGTGTCGTGGCGGCGCTCGCGGTGGCGTGCTCACCACGACGTCGACGTGGCGCTGCACTGGGAAGGTGCGCCGACTCCGATTCCCATCGACCGGGCGGCCGCCGCGGCGCTCCCCGCCGACCAGATCATTGGTGTCGGTGCCGGCGCCGGCGTCGCGGAGGGACGAGTCTGCGTCGTCAACGATCCCGACTTCAGCGACGAGATGGAACTCGGTGACGTCCTCGTCGCCCGCACAACCGATCCGAGTTGGGCTTCGGTGATGTTCATGGCGTCCGCACTCGTGGTCGACATCGGCGGTGTGCTCAGCCATGCCGCTGTGGTGGCCCGAGAGCTCGGACTACCGTGCGTGATGGGCACCAAGGTGGGCACCAGCGTGTTGCGCACCGGCGATGTTGTGCGGGTCGATGGCACTACCGGCAACATCCAGCTGCTTAAGCGCGCTGCCGCCTAGACTAGACGGCACCACGCGGGACCTGTTCGGGTGGCAACAGGCCCTTGAGGATGGCCCGCAGACCCTCCTCGAACTGGCTCTTGTCGGTGGATTGCGTCGCGAAATACGGTGCGGCGGCGTGCAACTGGGGAAATCGTTGGGCCGGAAGCTGGGCGACCATCTCGCGGCGTTGGTCATCGAGTCGGGAAATGCCGGTCAGCGTGAAGCCCAGCACATAGCTACCGAGGGTCGAATACGCGCTCGCCGCCGAGGGGGCGTCAAGACCGCCCGCTCGGAGCAGCTCGAGGATCCGCTCCTGCATCTGGAATGCCGTCTCGGTCAGCACCGGTCTCATCGCGGAGAGCTGCGCAACGACTGGATGGCGCCGGATCATCTCGTGCATCGCCAGGAAGTATTCGACCAACGCGTCGGTCGCCGAGGATGCCGTGCATTCCAGCGGTACCTCGACGATCACCGCATCGGCCAGCGCTTGAAACAGGAGCTCTTTGCTTGCGACGGTGGCGTAGACCGTTGCGACGCCCACACTGAGATTGGTTGCTAGGCGCCGCATGGTCAGCGCCTCCAACCCCTCGTTGTCGACGATGGCAAGCGCTTCCGCAACCACCATTTCGCGGGTCACATCCTTGGATCGCGTGCCTGACGCGGGTCGCGCCAGCGCATCGGCGGTCGCGACCAATCCGTTGTGCGGCCGGGAATTCATTGACCTGACCTTAGCAGTCTGCTAGCGTTCCGACCATCGATCGGAACGATGTTCGGAACACACTTCGGAGTTGAGGAGATCCCATGCCCTGGATCGCAGAGGTAAATCCGCTGGACGACCAATTCCACGCGCGCAATGACGACCCGTACTGGAACGAGAGCCACCTGACGACCTTCCGGGTTCCCGAGGCGAATTTGATGGGGACTCTGTACTACTACTTCCGGCCGAACATGAACCTCTGTGTGGGCGGCCCGGTCATCTGGAACGGCGACGGCGAGGACGCGTACAACTGCTTGTACTACGCCTGGGATCAGTGTATGGCGATCCCCGAGGGCTCCAACATGAACGAGTTCGTCATGCCCAACGGGCTGTCGGTGTCGACGATCGACCTGCAGAAGCAGTACCGGATGCGCTTCGACGCCGAGGACTGCCAGATCGATCTGACCTACACCGCGCTGATGGAGCCGCACTACATGCAGATGGAGGGCGAGAACATCAACCCGGGCATCGTCGATTGGATGACCAGCGTGGGCCCCGAGCTGTCACTGGGCCACTACGAGCAGGCCGGCATGATGACGGGGACTGTCACCGTGCGTGGCACCACGTACGAGGTAGATCACAGCTCGCTGCGCGATCACACCTGGGGCCCACGCAAGATCATCACGAACATGAACGGCCGGCTGCGTGGCGCCTGGCCCTTCGCCGTTGCGTCGAAGGACAGTAACTTCCAGGCCTACGCGATGTGCGAGCTCCCGTTGCAGGACGACCCGATCATCGGCACGACGGAGCGCATCACCTCTGGGTGGTACACGAAGGACGGCGTCAAGGGCACCCTCGTGTCGGGCACGCGACGCTGCGTCGAGCGGGGTGAGGACGGCCGTCCGCTCCGCGACGTCATCGAGGCGACCGATCACCTCGGACGGGAACTGCACGCGGTAGGCACGTACCAAAACTGGATGAAATTTCCCTGTTATTCTGACTGCATGCCCTGGTGGGGTCTGACCGAATGGGAGTACGACGGGCAGACCGTCTACGGCGAGGACATGGATTACATCTACGCTAAGCACAATCGCAAACTCTGGGAAGCTGTCGGCGGTCGTCAGTTGGCCTCAGCGAGCTCCTGACCACGCCGCTGGCCCTGATTAGGAGATCGGCGTTTCGATGCACAGAATTACTCTTAAGTTCTGCAACTGGAGCGGTGCGGTATTTGTCGTCGTATGGGCGGTTGGGTTTGTGTTGTTCGCCCATGTCGTGCCTCCGCCGTCGCCGAACGAGAGTGCTACGCAGATCGCGGACTTCTTCCGCGGGCATACCCTCGGAATACGTTTCGGCCTCGTCTTGACCTTGTTTATATCGCCGTTGTATGCGTCATGGTCGGCGGCGATCTCCGCTCAGATGAAGCGAATGTCAGGTGTGCATCCCATTCTGGCGGATTTGCAGCTTGTGTTGGGTGGATTGACCGTGCTGGTTTTTATGATTCCGGCATTGTTGCTCGAGGCGGCCGCTTTCCGAGTGGACCGCGCGCCCGAAATCGTCCAGGCGCTTGACGATGTTCCGTGGATGATGTTTATCGGCATGGGCGCAACCGCGATCTTGCAACCCGCGGTGATCGCGATCGCCATACTCCAGGATCGGGGTGCAGAACCCATTCTTCCGCGCTGGGCAGGTTATCTCAATGTGTGGACAGTGGTGCTGTTCCTGCCCGGACCGCTGTGCGTCTTCTTCAAAACCGGGCCGCTGGCCTGGGACGGCATCTTCACCTGGTGGATCCCGTTCGTCGTGTTTTGTTTGTGGATGCTCATCATGATCTTCGTCGTGCACCAATCTATTAATCGCTCCGCAGAGGCCGCGCCCAGTTCAGCGGCTGTCAGTCCCGAACTCGGCGAGCAGATCACCCAGATTGTCGACACCGAGATCGAGGCCAGGCTCGACGCGTTGCGCCGGGAGTTGGCCCAGACCACATCCCGCCACAACTGACAACACCTCGGCCGTTAGGAGGGTCAACGATGACCAGCGTGATTCCTGTTCCAACTCTGGACTTCGATCATCATTCGGAGCGCGCCTCGCACCATCGGGAAGAGGTGTTGGCGGAGGTCGCGTCACATCCGATCTTCTGGACCGAAGCCCACGGGGGCTACTGGGTGGTGGCTTCGCACGCCCTGGCCAAGCGGGTCTTGCGCGACCCAGAGGTGTTCTCCTCACTCAAGACGCCGGAGATGACGGGCGGGGTCACGATTCCGACGATGGTGGGCCCCAAGCTGATACCCGCCGAGATCGACCCGCCGTACCACCGCACCCTGCGCAAGATTTTGACGCCGAAGTTTCACAACAAGGCTGTCGCCCGCATCGCCCCGCAGCTTGAGGAGCTCATCGTCGGCGTGGTCGACGATGCCGTGACGAAAGCCGATTTCGACATCGTGCATGACATCGCCGACCGGATTCCGGCCGGCTCGATGGTGCTCTACCTCGGCTTCCCCGAATCCGAACGGGTGCCGTTCATCAAATCGGTACAAGCCGCGCTCGATGTCATGCCGTATGCCTCCGACCCCGACTTCGCCAACTCGCCGAAGCTGGCCGAGGGAATGGAGGCGCTGGGGCATGCGATCGGCGTCATCCAGGCGCTGATGACAGAGCGGAAGGCCAACCCGACCGATGACGTGGTCAGCCACCTGGTGTCGCCGGAGTTCGACCTCAACGACGACGACGTCATGTGGATGATCTTCACCCTGCTCGTGGGCGGCGCCGAGAACCCGGCGGCGACAATTGGTAACTCGATGCTGTATCTGGCGCAGGACACCGCGCTGCGTGCCCGACTGGCCGCCGACCACAGCCTGATTCCGGCCGCGGGCGAAGAGCTGCTGAGGCAGACATCGTCGGCGGTTTCGCTAGCCCGTAACGTCACCCGGGATGTTGAGATCGAAGGTGCACAGTTGCGCGCCGGTGACCGGGTGCTGATTTGGCTACCCGGCGCCAACCGTGACCCGCGGGTCTTCGAGCGGCCGGCGGAGGTCGATATCGACCGCTCCCCGAATCCGCATGTCGCCTTCGGGGACGGTCCGCACGTCTGCGTCGGTGCCGGCCTATTCCGGATGTGGTTCCACGTCCTGCTGCGCGAGATCGTCACCAAAATGCCGAATTACACCGTGGAACTTGACAAGGCGGTCCGCTTCGACGATGCCGCGACGATGTGGGGCTGGCGCAGCATGCCGGCGCACATCGGCCGCTAGTCGGGAACGCGAAATGGTTGGGCCGGAAGATGATTCACTGCATGATCCTGGTGACGAGGTTTACTGGAATGAGAGCGCCTGGTTTCCCATCAGTATTCCCGAGAGGCTGATCAGTGGCTGGGTGATGGTGTTCCACCGGCCCAACATGAAGCTGTCGGTCGGTGGCATCGCGTTGTGGGACCCGTCGGGCGAGTACCCATATGACTGTCTGTTCTACGACTGGGGCGATCTGTGGGCGCTGGATCCGTCGTGGGACATGTTCGACTGCGCTCTTCCGAACGGGCTCACGTTGAAGATGGTCGAGCCGCTGCGCGAGTTCTCGATCAACTACGACGGCAACGGTTGTCAGGCGGATCTGGTGTGGACTGCGACGGCCGAGCCGTTCCACTCGAAGTGGTCCAGCGGCAGCTCCGACGCCTGGGGGAGTGGGCATTTCGAGCAACCCGGGCGGATGACTGGCACGATCACCCTTGGCGGTGAGCAGCTCGACGTGGCTTGTTGGTCCAACCGGGATCATTCGTGGGGCCCGCGACACCCAAAGCCGATACCGAGGGCGGACTTTCCGTGGGGCCTGAACGACAACGGCGACGGGTTCCACCTGTTCGTCGTCGCCAACCAGCCGTCCGATCAGGACCCCATTGACGGCACTACCGAGACGTTGCTGTTCGGCTGGAAGCGGGCCGACGCGGTGACCAGCCCTCTTGTGCGGGGTGAGCGCCGGGTCACCGAGCGCGGGGCGGATGGCCGCCCGTTGCGGGTCGAGCTGCGCGGGTGTGACGAGCTGGGCCGTGAACTCGTAGTCGACGGGGAATGCGTGAACTGGCTGCACTGGCAGGGCTATCCCTACACGTTTCAATGGTGGTGCATGGTGCGGTGGGACATTGACGGAACCCCGGCGTGGGGGGAGCTGCAGGAGTTCTATCCGTTGCAGCAGAGTCGCGAGCACATGCGCAAGCTGCAGGTGGCCCGATCGTGAGCGACCCGTTGACCTATTCCTCCCCGCCGGGCATCTGCTGGACCCGGTGCAACATGGCCGAGGTCACGCCAGGTGTGATCACCCCACTGGGATGGTCGTTCTACGGCCCGATCGTGGATGTCAGCTCCCGCCGCGGGTTCGCTCAGCTCGGTGCCATCCCGAAGTCGGCGATCGCCTACCCCGATGATGTCGCCGAGCACCTCATCGGGGTGTTCCACGGCCGGCCGGTGCTGAACATCAGCACATTGCGCGCCATTATGTCGGGCTTCCCAGGTGTGTCCGGCGACGATGTCGAGCGCGACATCGCCGGCTCGGTCCGCGACGGGATTGTTGACCGTAGCCACGGTTGGCGGGTGCCTGCGGTGCTGGCAAAGGCCGGAGTCGCACTGCTTCGCAGTGGGAAGGCCGCCACCACGGTCCTGGCTCAGACGACCGAATGGTGGTCGGCGCGGTTTGGCCCGACCGGGATAGTCGACGGCACGCCGCCACGCACTGCGTTGGCCGAGGCTGTCGCACACTTCGGCGAAGCGGTGGTGGCTCAGAGCCGTAACCGAATGATCTTCCAGGGCGCCAGCTCTCAGGTTATTGCACTGGCGGAGAAGTCAGGGCACCCGGAGCTTGCCGGCGCGCTGCTCTCCGCGCCCGGCGGGATTGAAGAGGCGGCGGTGGCCGATGATCTGCGGGCGTTAGCCGCAGGCCGCTTGGACCTGGGCACTTTCGTGGCTCGGCATGGATTTCACGGACCCAACGCGGGCGACATCACCGCGCAGTCCTGGCGGGAGAACCCGGCGCCCTTAGAGCGGCTGGTCAAGCGGCTGCAGGAAGCCGGGAGTGACGGGCCCCGTCGTGACGACAACGCGCGGGCCGCAGCGGTTGCGTCCGTGTTGGCGGACTTGCCCGCACTGCAGCGTCCCGCCGCCAAAGTGGCGCTGAGGATGGCTCCGTCTGCGGCGCGCAGCCTCGAGCGCAGCAAGGTCGCCTTCGTGATGTCCCTGGACGGTGCCCGGGCCGCCGCGCGTGCCGTCGGTGCCGAACTTGTGCAGGCAGGCCGCCTTGACTACGTTGACGATGTCTTCTTCCTATTCGTCGAGGAGCTGCTCGGTTCCGCGCAGCACGACCTGCGCTCACCGGTGGCCGAGCGGCGCGCCAACAACATTCGTCACCAGGGGCTCGAGATGGTCACCAATACGTGGGAGGGCGACCCGCCGATGCGCACTGCCGCCACCACGGCGGTCTCCACGGTCACCGAGGTCGCGGGCATCGGCGCCAGCCCCGGTATCGTCGAGGGACGGGTCAAGATCGTGCTCGACGCGGGCGCGGACACCGACGTCGATATCGACGACATCCTCGTCTGCCCGGTCACCGATCCAAGTTGGGTGTCGCTGATGATGGTCGCCGGCGGGTTGGTCATCGACATCGGCGGCACCGCCAGCCACGGTGCCATCATCGCCCGCGAGCTCGGCGTTCCCTGTGTCATCGGCACCACCACCGGCACCACCGATCTGCGTGACGGAGACCTGGTCCGCATCGACGGAGCAGCGGGCGTCGTCACCGTCCTTGACCGCGCTCACTAGGCGGATCGATCTTGGCGCGGGACCTTATTTTCGACGGGACAACGTCCTCGCCGCGGCGGTTCACCCCCGTCGGTCGCCGAGATCCCAAGCCGCATCAACGACCTCGTGGTCAGCAGCTCTCGGGCCGGGTGTTGCCAACTCGGGCGGTCGCCGCACGCGTCCGGGGCGAAGCTGGCAACTCGCTACGCTCTAAGCCACTCGATTGTCCGCTGTTATTGCGTAGGAAGGCTCGGGTTTGAGACTGCGCAGAACGGCTTGTCGGGTCAGCCCGATCATGATGACGAACCATGCCATAAAGGTGGCGAACGGTATCCACCACACGAAAAGGCCGTTCCACGCGAACGGTCCGATCTTCAGGAAGAGGGCAATGACGCCGGGCAGGAACGACAAACTCACCCACAGCTGAAGATAACCGGCCCAGCGTGGATAGACGGGCTGCGTCCGCTTGTCGCCGAATGTCACAATGGCGAGAATTGTGTATTGAAGGATGAACGGCGCGATCGGCGTGATAAAGAAAAGCCAGCCCAGGTCCACCAGAGCTTGCGTGATCTCGGGATCACGCTGCGGCCGGAAGGCCGCTGTCGCCCACAGGAACGCGGGCAGGAAGAACGTCACGCAGCACAGAACACCTGCGGCGAGCATCGTGCCGGACAGGAAATCCGACTTCCCCTCGACATCTTTCACCAGGTCAGCGAGAACCATCGACCACGGCAGGTAGAACACAGCACCGAAGCTCATGAAGACCATACCCACCCGTATGGGCACCGACCTGGCGGCGAAGAGATCGGCCACCTCGTTTGCGTTGGCAGACGGTGGAATTGGCGGTATCCACTGCGCGAAGAATACGAAGCCGATGAGCCAGAGCAGGAAGAACGCGGCAGCGCTCCATACTCCCAGAATCCGCAATTTAGGGTTCATGCGATGTCGTCCTTTATGTCAGGGATTCAGAAGGTTGGTCAGCGGATTGGTCACTGTCAGCCCGGATTGCGGCGACCAGAAACCAGGTCGTGATGCTGACCCAGACGCAGAAGATGCTCAGCGGTACCCAGAAGCCAAGGATGCCGTTCCAGGCGAACGGTCCGTCCTTGAACAGCGGAACAACACCGGCCGGGGCGAGCAACATCGCTGTCCACAGCGCCAAATAACCTGTCCAGCGGGGGAAGATCTGCGGGTCGCGCTTGTCGATCAGGATGGCGATGCCCAGACACAAGCACTGCATCACCGCCGACGAGATGACGCCGACGAACATCAACCAGCCCATGTCGTTGAGCATGTACACCAAGTGAATACGTTCGGGACTCGGTCGGTACGCCGCGGTCTGCCAGACCGTGAGCGGGATGATGAATTCCAGTGAAAGCAAAGAGGCTTGGGCCACCTGGGTGATGGCCAACACTGGTCGCTTGCCCTCGATGCGGCTCATCTGCACGGCGATCACGGCCGACCAGGGAACCAGCAGCGCCGAGGCGAACATCGTGAAGATCAGTCCGAGCCGGATCAGCACGGCGTGATCGGTGAACATCCGCAGGATCGCGTCCTCCCCGCTGTGCGGGGACGGCGGCGGGATGAAACCCGCGAGGACGATGAAGCTCACGACCCAGACGACCACCATGACCAGACCGCTCCATGCGCACGCGAGCTGTGCACTCCTGTTCATCAGCCCTGCCTATCCCGCGTCTAGCGCGTCGAAGGAGTCGAGATCGTCGATTGTCTGGGCTGCGCGCTGGATATTGTTCAGACTGATATTGGCAGCCACCGGGCCGTCTTCGCCAATGCCGAAACGGCGCCAACCCAGAAACACACGGCATGAAACATCTGCTGCCGGTACCCAGCCGGGCTTCCTCGAAAGTGGATGTCTACGCGACTTTTTCGGCCGGCCATTGCAGGTAGAAAGCGATGAGGTCGCGCTCCCAGGCGCGTCGATCTCTATGCTCAGCCCGATCGCCAACGCATAGGCGATGTCCAGTGCCCACTGACCGCGTGCGACGCACTGCCGGTCGGCGATACCCATCGAGCCGTCGGGCAGGGCGTACCAGTTGGCCAGGTGCGTGTCCTGATGCAGCAGTGTCGGCCTCGCCGCGACGTTGATCGCCAACGACGGCATCAACTCGGGCGCCACTCGTAGCGTCGGTCGCGTAATGCCGGCGGCAGCATGTCGACAGCCAAATCGTGGCCGACCACCGTCAGTGATTCGAACCCGAGCGTTTCGCTGGAGCGTAGCCAAAAGTGCCACCATGCTCTCCGCCTGCCCACGGTCGATGGCAAGGTCGAGCGTCGTCCCGAAACGTGCATTCCTCGTCTGAACCAGATCCTCGAGCAGCACGAATGTGCGACACGCCGGCTCCTCGAACGCGGCGTAACAGCAATTCGACGCTTCGATGAGGCAGACACGTCGCGACGTCGTTGTAGAACGCGCCTCACCTGCCGGGCTCCCCGTTGATGCCGACGAGGCAGCGTGCCGCCATGGGCGGCGAGAATTTCGCGAACAGCCGCTCGAGCAGTCCGGCATTCCGCCCGGCCTCGTTGTAACTAATCCGCAGACGCCGACCCGACGTCGTGCCGTTGTACTGGTCGCCGTGCTCGACCGACTCCACCCTGGCATCGGGATAACCGCGGCACAGCGCGTCGGTGAGCCAGTCGACCGTCACGACATCGGGTGTGCCCGGAACGTCCGATCGGTCCAACAGCGGTGGCGGCTCGTTCTGTTCTGCTTCGAACAGCGACTGGATTTCTGCCTGCCTAGTCGAAGTGTCGACGATGGCGCCCATGGTTTGTCCCTTGATGCGCATGTCGGCTATTAATAAGGATTAAAATCCCATTGTCAATAAGACGAGGTCTACACGCGATCGCGGCCCTGCTGACGTGAGCCCTCCGGTCCGGGCCAGTTCCTGTGGGAGTCCGATGCCCCAGAATTGGGGCGAGGAGGACTCGATTCATGGCACGGCGACGGCAT
>NZ_JBYCKY010000685.1:0-1381 GCF_057473605.1 Mycobacterium sp. TH-M82
CCGACGCGCTAACGCCGGCCTAGCTTGGAACCTTCACTGACCACTCGGGAAGGTACGCCCCTTCCCGGGCAAATCCACAGATTTCAAGCATTGCTCGCGGGGCCATCCCGCAACCGAAGTGCCGCATTGCTAGGCGGCTTGTACGGCGGTGACGAGCACGAGTTCGTCGCTGATTCGGTGTCGTACACGCAGGCCGATGTGTCGCCCGTCGTCGGTCACCGTCAGGTGACCGACGCCTATCTGGCGGCCCTGGCCCACAGCCTCGGCGTGCACCTCGTCACCTTCGACACCGGCCTGCGGGAGACGCATCGCGACGTAGCTGTTTTGATTCCGACTTAAGCAGGTCAATCGGTAACGATAGATTCGAAGTAACGCACCAGGCCTGCCGTTTCAAAGGAGTGAATGACGATGACCGTCTCGTTCAACCACACCATTGTCGCTGCACACGACAAGCGGGAGTCCGCGGAATTTCTTACCGAACTGTTCGGGCTGCCCGACCCGCAGCCATTCGGCCACTTCGTGGTCGTCGGGCTCGACCACGGCGCCAGTCTGGACTACGACGAGGTGCCCGCGGGCCAGCAGATCCACCCGCAGCACTACGCCTTCCTGGTATCCGAGGATGACTTCGACGCGATCTATGCCAAGATCTCCTCGCGCGGACTGGACCACTGGGCCGATCCGCAGCATCAGCGGCTCGGCGAGATCAACCACCGCGACGGCGGCCGCGGGGTGTACTTCTGCGACCCGGCCGGGCACAACATGGAGATCCTCACCCGGGCCTACCGCTCGGGCAGGTCGTGACTTGCTCGTGCGGCCCGGTAAACACACCTCAATGTGCGTCACCGGCTAGCGGAGCCGGCTCAGCTCAGGAGTAGGCGAACAATACGTCGGCCATGCCTTCTGCTGCCTGAATGCCCTGCGCCAGCCAGGAAAGATCGAGGTTCCCGAGCGGCGTCACCAAGGTCTCCGAAGCCACGTCCTTACCGGGTGTCGTCGAGACGAGGTCGGAGTACACCAGGTCGATGCCGGCACCGATGTTCAAGACGTTGAACACCGAGCCCGGGAGCGGAATATCGCCAGCGGCGGTGCCTGGGGTTCCCGATTCGTCAGACGTGACGATGAGTGCCTGCTGCGGAGTGCCCAAGACCTCCCCAGTGAACTCCTCGGCATAGCCAGTGGCCTCCTCGGCAGAGAAGGTCCCCACCACTGTGTCGCTGTTGTCGACGACGTCGAACAGCTGATGCCCCTGAACGACCACGTTCCATGGGGGAAGCCCGTTTATGCCAGTGAACACTTCCGGAGAGTTGGGATCGGGACGGATCTGGTCGTCGTCTGCGAGCTCGAACGGGGCGAACGGCGAATGGTCGGCAAGGCCCGCGGA
>NZ_JBYCKY010000686.1:0-13013 GCF_057473605.1 Mycobacterium sp. TH-M82
GTTCGACCACCACGGTCTGTGCCTCGGAATCCCAGCCCAGCCCCATGGTGCCGACCCGAAACTCCGCGTCGACCGGGGTGACGAGCGAGTTGAGATCCTCGACCGCAATGGACTCCGGGGGCTCCGGTGGTACCGGGGTGCCGAACCGGCGGTGCACTTCCAGCAGCAACGCGGCGATGCGTTCGGCCAGCACTTCGACCTGTTGTTTCTCCAGCACCACCGAGACCACCCGATTGTCGTGCACCGCCTGCAGATAGAACGTGCGGTTCCCGGGCTGACCGACAGTCCCGGCCACGAAACGGTCGGGAGTGCGGAAAACGTGGATTGCGCGAGCCATGGCATCTCCAAAATACCGGCCGCGCGGTTGTCATCGGGATTTCGTGACCCAAGCGGAATTATGAGGTGGATCCGCCGACGCTGGCGTCGCTGGCGTCGCTTGCATCGCCGGCGTCGCTGCGCCGCGCGTCGCCGTCGGGCTCCGGCGGTGCCGTCAGCGCGGTGGCCAGCCGCGCTCCGGTGTGGTTGACGTGTACGACGAACGGACGCAGCGGCGTGTAGCGGATCACACTCATCGACGCCGGGTCTGCGGCAACGCGCTGAAAACTGTCCAGATGGGTGCCCAGCGCATCGGCGATGACGGCCTTGATGACGTCGCCGTGGGTGCAGGCCAGCCACAGCGCGTCGGCACCGTACGCTTTCAGCAGCCGCCGCTCGTGCTCGCGAACCGCGGCCACCGCCCGGGCCTGAACCTGCGCCAGCCCCTCACCGTCGGGAAACACCGCCGCGCTCGGGTGGGACTGCACCACTTTCCATAGCGGCTCTTCGGCCAGGTCGGCCAGTTTGCGGCCGGTCCAGGCGCCGTAGTCGACCTCGGTCAGGCATTCGTCGACGACGGGCGTCAGGCCCAGCGCCGCGGCCAGCGGTTCCACTGTGCGCCGGCACCGCAACAGTGGCGAGCACACCACCGCACGGATCGGCAGCTGAGCTACCCGGTCCGGCAGTTCGGCAGCCTGCCGGGTGCCCACATCGTCGAGGTCGACCCCCCGGGAACGCCCGGCCAGCACACCGGCGGTATTCGCGGTGGATCTGCCGTGCCGCAGCAGGATGACGGTCACAGACCAGCTCCCGCCACCACCGTGCCGGAGGCCAGCAGCGCCAGCATCGTCGCCCCGGCCACCACCCGGTAACCGACGAACCAGTACATGCCGTGGCACACCAGAAACCGCAGCAGCCAGGCCACCGCGGCCCAGCCCACACCGAATGCGATCAGCGTGGCCACCAGGAGCTGCGGACCGGTGGCGCTCATCCCCGCACCGGCCGGGTGGAACGCGTCGGGCAGCGAGAACAGCCCGGAGGCAAGCACCGCCGGGATCGCCAGCAGGAAACCGAATCGTGCGGCCAGTTCCCGATCCAGCCCGGCGAAGAGCCCGGCGGAGATGGTCGCCCCGGATCGTGACACCCCCGGCACCAGCGCCAAGGTCTGGGCCAATCCGACCACGACGGCGTCGGCGTACGTCAGCTGCGCGAAGTGGCGGGTCTGGCGCCCGAGGTATTCAGCGGCGGCGATCACCACCGAGAACACCACCAGCGCGGTTGCCACCACCCAGAGGTTGCGCACCCCGGACCGGATCTGGTCGGCGAAGACCAGGCCCAGCACGCAGATCGGAAGGGTGCCGATGATCACATACCAGCCCATCCGGTAGTCGGCGTCGCGCTGGGTGGCCACCGGGTCGCGGCACATCTCGCGCCCGGACGCGCCGGCGGGGCCTAACGAAACCCGGGTCTTCGGCGTCGCGGCGATCACACCGCGCAACCATGCCTTGGCGATGCGCACGATGTCTCTGGCGAAGTAGACCACGACGGCGGCCTCGGTGCCCAACTGGGTGACGGCGGTGAACGATGCACCGGCGTCGCCGCCGAAGAACAGCCGGGACACCACCGCCAGGTGCCCCGACGATGACACCGGCAAAAACTCGGTCAGCCCCTGCACAACCGCCAGCACCACGGCCTGCGACCAGGACATCGGCGGAGTCGACACGACGACGACCGTACCTGGCGGGCGTCTCCGCCAACCACGGTGGGAGTGGCGCCGGCGGGTCGGGCGCAGCACACTGGATCACATCGGATCACCGACGACAGGGCAGCCGCCGTATCCAGCCGGCAGCGGTGAACTCAAGGGACGTGCGAGTCGAATTACCTACCGGAAGGTTGGTGATGGACATTCCGGAAACCGGCACCATGCGGATGCTGTACGACCAACACGCGGCAGCGCTCTGGCGTTATGCGTTCCGGCTGACCGGCGACCGGTCCCGCGCCGAGGACGTGATGCAGGAGACGCTGCTGCGCGCCTGGCAGCATCCCAAGGTCGTAGCAGACATCGACCGCTCGGCGCGGGCCTGGCTGTTCACCGTCGCACGCAACCTCGTCATCGACGAAAGCCGCAGCGCACGCTTCCGCTCCGAAGCCCGGTCGCAGGGAACCCCGGGCGCGCCTGAGCCAGCCGGCGCGGACGAGATCGCCTCGGCGCTGGACCGGATGCTGGTCGGTGACGCGATGGCGCAGCTCTCCTTCGAACACCGAGCCGTCGTTTCCCGCTCCTACTATCTGGGATGCAGCACCGCCCAGATCGCCACCGACCTGGGGATCGCCGAGGGCACCGTGAAATCGCGGCTGCACTACGCGCTGCGCGGGCTGCGACAGACATTGGAGGAAATGGGGGTGACACGATGACACCCACGCAGGGCCGCGGTAACGGCCGCGGCGGCGACGGTCACCGCTACACGACCTGGGATGCCGCATACGTACTCGGATCGTTGACGGCCGCCGACCGCCGTGAATTCGAGGTACACATGGGCCGGTGTGCATCGTGTCGACGGGCCGTCACCGAACTGGCCCACCTGCCCGCGTTGCTGTCGCTGCTGCATCGCGATGAGGTGGCCGCCCTCGATGCGGACAACGACTCATCACTGGCGCTGCCAGCTCTGCCCCACCAACTGACCGCGGCTTTGAACAATAACGGATCACGACAGCTCGACGTGGTCGGCTCGGCACAGCCCCCCGAGACCGTCTTTCCGGTTTTCAGGACCGCAAATTATGCTCCGGTACCTGATGAACTGACGGCCTTCGATCTGCCTGTCGAAGGCGCCATCCCGGCTGAGCTGAATGGTTGGTTATCTGCGTAACGGCCCGAATCCGCTTGTTGCCGAAGGTTATTGGTGCGTCGGCGACGGCATGGTGCACGGAATTCGGTTGGAGAACGGCCGGGCCGCCTGGTACCGCAACCGCTGGGTGCGAACGGAAAGCTTCGAGCGTCCGTTACCGGTGGATGGCGACGGCAGCACCGGTACCCTGCGCTCCAGCGTCGTCAACACCCATGTGGTGCGCCACGCCGGTAAGACCCTCGCGCTGTCCTGGACCTGCCGCTGGTATTTGACCTGGGTCTTGCGCTGACCATGGGTGACGAACGGAATCCGCCCTACCGATGGGATGACTCCTACGGCGCACGGCTGGGTGTGTTGCGCCGCGATGATCCGTTCGGGGAACTCCGTTGGTTCGACATCGATCCGTGCTATGCCTTCCACCTCGCCAATGCCTATGATGTGACTTCGTCCGGCGGCAATTCCATTGTGCTGCAGGTGGTCCGGTATCAGGAGTTGTGGCGAGACGACAGTGCTTTCGACACCGTGGCGAGCCTGTGGCGCTGGACGGTCGATCTGCGGGGCGGCACCGTCGCCGAGACCCAACTCGACGACCGCGGGGTTGAGTTCCCCAGGATCGACGACAGGCAATCCGGTCGCCCGGCTCGTTACGCGGTCGCGGTCGGCACCAACACACTGGTCCGCTACGACTTCGACCGCGGCACGGCCGACGAGCACCGGTTCGGAACCACGGACCTGCGCGGCAGCGCCGACGAGGGCGTCTTTGTCCCGGCCCGCGGGCACTCCCACGACGAACTGGCCGGCTGGTACCTGTGCTACGTCTACGATCCGTCGCGCGACGGGAGCGACCTGGTGGTCATCGACGCTTCCGATTTCGGCGGCGAACCCGTTGCCCGGGTGCGAATGCCACGGCGGGTGCCGCACGGGTTCCACGGCAACTGGATCCCCGACTGACCGCAGCGTGACCGCGGCACCGGTGAACCGGGTGCGGTGGCCAATCGTGTCACCACCAGGAGGTGAATCACATGCCCGCTGCCACGACGGTGGTCACCGGCGCGGTGACCCCGGAAGACACCCTGATGAAG
Organism: Mycobacterium sp. TH-M82; assembly: GCF_057473605.1. Lineage (NCBI taxonomy): Bacteria > Bacillati > Actinomycetota > Actinomycetes > Mycobacteriales > Mycobacteriaceae > Mycobacterium > Mycobacterium sp. TH-M82. The sequence goes on from NZ_JBYCKY010000686.1 coordinate 4,244, forward strand.
GCGCTCTACGACGAGCACGCGGCCGCGCTGTGGCGTTATGCCCTGCGCTTGACCGGCGACCGCAGCCGCGCCGAAGACGTCGTTCAGGAAACGCTGCTGCGGGCGTGGAAGCATCCGGAGGTCGCCGGGAGCACCGCACGCGCCTGGCTCTTCACCGTCGCCCGCAATCTGGTCATCGACTTCAGCCGCAGCGGACGGGCGCGCCATGAGATCGGTTCCCTGGACGGCGCGCCCGAGCGGGCCGGCCCTGATGAAATCGACGCGGCATTGGACCGAATGCTGATCGCCGACGCGGTCGCGCGGCTGTCGGTCGACCATCGCACGGTGATCTGCCGGTCGTACTACCAGGGCTGGAGCACCTCCCGGATAGCCGCCGACCTCGAGATAGCCGAAGGCACCGTGAAGTCGCGGCTGCACTACGCGATGCGGGCGCTGCGTCTCGCGCTGCAGGAAGTAGGGGTGGCACGATGATGCCGCTGTGGGGCCCGCCGGACGAGCGCAACTGGTCCGGGGACGACCGGGAGTTTGTCCACAAATACCAGATGTGGGATGCCGCCTACGTGCTGGGGTCGCTGTCGGCAGCCGATCGGCGAGAATTCGAGTCGCACCTGGCCGAGTGCCCATCGTGCCGAGATGCGGTCGTCGAACTCAGCGGCATGCCGGCCCTGCTGTCAAATCTCGACCATGATGTGTTGGCCTCCCTCGACGAGGCCGCCGGTGCCAGTGAAACTCAGGCGACTCAGGCAACTCAGGCGCCGCTCCCGGAGTTGCTGGCGCCGCTGCTGACCACGGTGCGCCGGCAGCGGCTCCAGCGGCGCAGGGCGCGCCTGGCCTGGGTGGGCACCGCCGCCGCAGCCACGGTGCTGGCCATCGGTGTGATCGTCGGCGTCGAGGGCCCCTCGCTGTCGCCCAACTCCCCGCCGCAGGCGAGTATGGTGGCGCCGCAGGCGAGTATGGTGGCGCTGCCGATGGCTCAGGTGCACACCGCGCTGCTGGCCTCGACGGTCTCGCTAAGCGACGAGAGCTGGGGCACCCTCATCGAACTGCGCTGCGTCTGCCTGGCTCCGAACACCGCTCCGCACGATATGTTGGCGATGGTCGTGGTGGGTCGTGACGGTAGCCGCAGCCGGCTGGCGAGCTGGGTTGCGCACCCGGGACACACCGCGATGCCCACCGGCAGCACGTCGATGCCGGCTAATCAGATCGCATCCGTTCAGGTGGTGGCCGCCGACAGCGACGACGTGCTGCTGCAGCGCACGCTGTAACGGTCGAGCACGCTCCCGATCAGCGCGCGGGTGTTACGGCTTTGCCGGCTCACCCGTTCACCCTGTGGGTCGGCCGCGGATCGGATGAACGATGCACGCGCCGATTTCGTAAGTAACAAGGAGGGGTTGGTAAAGCCGGCACCGATACCGAACCGGAAGGACCCGATGTGTTGCGGGGGATCGCTCGAGCTGCCCTCGTCGCGCCGGGGCGGATGGTTGCCGCCGCGATTCTGGTCCTGATCGGGTCGGCTATCTTCGGCGCCCCGGTGGCCGGGCGGCTGTCGGCGGGTGGGTTTCAAGCTCCGGCGTCGGAGTCGGCCCGGGCGGCCCAGATGCTGATCGACAAGTTCGGTCACAGCGACCAGCAGATGCTGATCACGGTGAGCGCCCCCGACGGCGCGATGAGTGACGCGGCCCGAACGGTGGGCACCGACATCGCCGACCACCTGCAGGCCTCGCCGTGGGTTTACCGGGTGTCCTCGGCCTGGACCGGATCGCCCGGGCTGGTGAGCACCGACGGCACAACCGGGCTGATCGTCGCCCAGCTGAAGGGCGGCGAGAACAACGCCCAGCATTATGCCAAGTCGCTGGCCGACGAACTGGTCCATGACCGCGACGGCGTCACCGTCGCGGCCGGCGGCGACGCGGTGATGTATGCACAGATCAACCAGCAGAACCAACACGACCTGCTGCTGATGGAATCGATCGCGATCCCGCTGAGCTTTATCGTGCTGGTCTGGGTGTTCGGCGGACTGCTGGCGGCAGCGCTGCCACTGGCGGTGGGCGCGTGCGCGATCGTCGGGTCGATGGCGGTGCTGCGGTTGATCACCTTGTCCACCGACGTGTCGATCTTCGCGCTCAACCTGACCACCGCGATGGGCCTGGCCCTGGCTATCGACTACACACTGTTGATCATCAGCCGCTATCGCGATGAGCTGGCCGGCGGTGCGGCGGCCGACGACGCGCTCATCACGACCATGACCACCGCGGGCCGCACGGTGTTGTTTTCAGCGACCACCGTCGCGTTGTCGATGGCAGTCATGGTGGGCTTCCCGATGTACTTCCTGAAGTCTTTCGCCTACGCTGGCGTCGCCACCGTGGTGGTCGTCGCCGTCGCGGCCGTTGTGGTGACACCGGCGGTCATCGTGCTGCTCGGCGCACGACTCAACTCGCTGGATGTGCGCCGGTTGGTCCGCCGGGCGTTGGAGCGCACCGATCCCACGCCCAAACCGGTCGAGCGGCTGTTCTGGTACCGCTCTGCGACGGCGGTGATGCGCCGCGCGGTGCCGATCGGCCTGGCCGGTGTCGCCGTGTTAGTGCTCCTGGGGTCGCCGTTTCTCCGCGTCAAGTGGGGTTTCCCCGACGATCGGGCGCTCCCCCCCTCGGCGTCGGCACATCAGGTCGGGGACCGGCTGCGCACGGGCTTCGCCAACGACTCGGCCACCACGGTCAATGCGGTCATCGCCGATGTCACCAATCTCCGCCCGGCCGATCTCGAGCGTGTCGCCGCAGCGCTGTCGGCAGTGCCGAACGTGTCGGCCGTGACCGCTCCGACCGGGGAGTTTGTCGATGGAAGCCGGGTGGGACCGCCGGCGGCCCCGACCGGGCTGGCCGACGGCAGTGCGTTCTTCACCATCGCCAGCACCGCACCGCTGTTCTCCCAAGCTTCCGACACCCAGCTTGACCGGCTACACCAGGCCGCCAGCACGGCCGGCCAGCCGGTTCAACTGGCCGGGGTGGCGCAGACCAACCGCGACAGCGTGGCCGCCATCACCTCGCGGTTGCCGCTGACGCTGGGGTCGATAGCGGCAATCACCTTCGTGCTGCTGTTTCTGCTGACCGGAAGTGTGGTGCTGCCGGTGAAAGCGCTCGCCCTCAACGTGCTGTCGCTGACGGCCGCGTTCGGGGCGCTGGTCTGGATCTTCCAGGACGGCCATCTCGGTGCACTGGGGACGACGCCGACCGGGACGCTGGTCGCCAACATGCCGGTGCTGCTGTTTTGCATCGCGTTCGGGTTGTCGATGGACTACGAGGTGTTCCTGATCGCCCGGATCCGGGAATACTGGCTGGCGTCCGGCCGCACCCCGGCCGACAACGATGCGAGCGTGGCGCTCGGCCTGGCCCGCACCGGCCGGGTGATCACCGCCGCCGCGCTGGTGATGTCGATCACGTTTGCCGCGCTGATCGCTGCGCAGGTGTCCTTCATGCGGATGTTCGGCGTGGGGCTCACCCTGGCCGTTCTGGCCGACGCCACCCTGGTGCGGACGGTGCTGGTACCAGCCTTCATGCATCTTCTGGGCCGGACGAACTGGTGGGCACCCACCTCGCTGACCCGGCTGCACGAACGATTCGGCCTCACTGAGGACAGCCAGCGCACACCGTTGGCAACCGAACACGGTCGGCACCGCGCGCCTCGGCGCGGGTCGTCAGGAACGCGATACCGGCGTCGCGGCCGCCACCGCGTCGCGAACGGCCGCGCCCAGGCTGCGCTCGTCGGCGACGTCGATACCGACGAGCTTTCTGCTCGACGTCGCGACCACGTCCTCGGCCTGCGGAACGGGGCCGTCCAGCACGGGCCGGTACACCTCGACGATCAGCGACTGATGCTCGATGTGGAATGAGAAACTACGACCGTTACCGGCCAGGCCGAACCCACTGGCGAAAGCCCCGGTCGACATGTCTTCGATGACAAACTCATGACCAGCCAGCTGCCGGTCCTCGGCGGTGATCATGCGACGCAGAGTACCTTCTCGACGCCTTAGAATGTGCGAAACGCGCCAGAAGTCCGCTGAATCGCTTTCCTGAAAACCAAGTTTTCCTCCCCAGTCCGCCGACCGTCTACCAAGGGCTGACCGTTGCCACCGTTGTCACAGCACCACAAACTCGCAGAACACGCAGATCGGCCGCGTCCACCCCGCCGGCTGGCCAAGCTAGCGTTTTCGCTGCTCTCGCTGCTCTCGCTGCTCATCGCCGCGGGTTGTACGTCGAACCCGATCACTGCCCCGCCGCCGACGATCGCCCCCGCCGGACCCGCCGTTTCGCCGCCGCTATCGCATTCACCGGCGGGCACGATCCGGCCGCTGGGTGGCCGGCCGACCGCGGCGACCTTTGATGCGGGCACTTCAGCGCTGGTGGTGCTGTCCCCCGGTGGCGATCCGCAGGCACCGGCCACGGTGACCGTGTTCGGAGCCGGCTTGGCAGCCCGCCACGGCCCGGGGCGCGCCATCGCACTGCCGGGCGCGGCAACCGCGCTCGCCGATGACGGCCGCGGTAGCGCCTGCCTGTCTGCACGTGGCGGTTATTTCGTCGTCGACCTGGCGACTGGCCGTATCCGCCGGGTCGGCGTGAACGGCGCCACCGGCACCGAGTTCACCGCGATCGCGCGTCGCACAGACGGCACAATGGTGCTGGGCAGCGCCGATGGCGCCGTCTACGCACTGGCGCCCGACCCAGCGCCCGAAACGGCCTCCGAAGTCGCCATCGCAACCCGGGCGAAGATCTCTGGTCGCATCGATTCGATGGTGACACAAGGGAATACAGCAGTGGTTCTGGATCGTGGTCAAACCTTGGTGACCACCGTCGGCCCGGACGGCAAGCCTGCGTATGCACTGCGCGCCGGCCGCGGCGCCACCACGCTGGCGGCCGGCCCACACGGCCCGGTGCTGGCTGCGGACACCCGCGGCGGCCAGTTGCTGGTGTACGGCGTAGACCCGCTGATGCTGCGGCAGGCCTACCCGGTGGCCGGCGCTCCCTACGGCCTGGCCGGCTCCGGTAAGCTGGCGTGGGTCTCACAGACCGGGACGAACACGGTTATCGGTTTCGATCTGGCCACCGGCATACCCGTGGAAAAGGTACGGTATCCAACCGTGCGGCAACCCAATGCGCTGGCCTTCGATGACGTGTCGGGCACCCTGTATGTCGTGTCCGGGGTGGGCGACGGAGTCCAGGTCATCGAGCACGCGGCGGGCCCGCGTTGACCGCGGCGCGCCCTCGCCGGGGGCCGGCGGACTGGGACACCGAGATGTCCGATGAATACGAGTGGGTGCCGCTGCGGCTGCCACCGGAGATCACCCGGATCACCGCGTCCACCCGGTTGTCCATCGAAGCGGAGTACCGCGGTTGGGAACTGACCCGGGTACGGGTGTACAACGATGGAAGCAGACGGGTGTTGCTGCGCCGCAAGAGATCCCATCGGGATGGGCCAGCCGTTGAGTTGATCGACCAGCCGGGGTTATAGCGGATGGGCGCATACGGCGTACTGCGCCGGGCGCTGTTTTTGCTGCCCCCCGAACGCTCCCACACCCTGGGGTCCGCGGCGCTGCGCGCCGCCACCGCTTCCATACCGCTGCGCCGCCGCCTGCGCCGGGCGCTGGCACCCACCGACACGGTGCTGGCCAGCACCGTGTTCGGGGTGAACTTTCCCGGGCCACTCGGGCTGGCCGCCGGGTTCGACAAGGACGGCGCCGGGCTGCACACCTGGGGTGCGCTGGGCTTCGGCTACGCCGAGGTCGGCACCGTCACCGCAACCCCGCAGCCGGGCAACCCCGGACCGCGGCTGTTCCGGTTGCCCGCTGATCGGGCACTGCTGAACCGGATGGGGTTCAACAACTCCGGTGCCGGTGCGCTGGCGGCACGGCTGGCGCGGCACCACGCGGGCGTGCCGATCGGGGTCAACATCGGCAAGAACAAGACCACCCCGCCCGCGCACGCGGTCGACGATTACCGTGCCAGCGCTCGCCTGCTCGGCTCACTGGCCGACTATCTGGTGGTCAACGTCAGCTCACCGAACACGCCGGGACTGCGTGACCTGCAGGCCACCGAACAGCTGGCGCCCATCCTGTCCGCGGTGCGTGCCGAGACGGCGACCCCGGTGTTGGTTAAGGTCTCGCCCGACCTGACCGGCCCCGATATCGACGCCATCGCCGATCTGGCCGTCGAGGTGGGTCTGGCCGGCATCGTCGCCACCAATACCACGGCAGCACGTGAGGGACTGGCCACCCGCGGCGTGGACCGGTTGGGCGACGGCGGCATCTCCGGCCCGCCGGTGGCCCGCCGGGCCGTTGAGGTGCTGCGTCAGCTGTACGCCCGGGCCGGTGGAACGTTGGTGCTGATCAGCGTCGGCGGGATCGAAACCGCCGACGACGCCTGGGGGCGCATCACCGCAGGCGCGGCCCTGCTGCAGGGCTACACCGGCTTCGTCTACGGCGGCGGCCTGTGGGCCAAACACATTCACGACGGTCTCGCCCGCCGATTGCACGACGGCGGGTTCGCATCGCTGGCCGACGCTGTGGGCTCGGCCGCCCGCTAACGCTAACCACCGCGAGCATGCACAAAGTCGCACGAACCACGCCGCGGGAGTGCGATTTTGCGCATGCTCGCGGTGGCGAAGGGGGCGCTACCGCTGCTCGTAGGTGCCGAAGATGACCGCGCGGGCGATCGCCGTCATGAACAGGTTGAACCCGAGAAACGCCGGACTGGCGTCTTCGGGCAGGTCCAGTTTCTCGACCTTGACCGCGTGCACGGCGATGTAGTAGCGATGCGGACCATGACCAGCGGGTGGCGCGGCACCGACGTAGCGGCGCATGCCGGCGTCGTTGACCAGTGTCAGCGCGTTTCCCGGCAGCAGACTGCCGTCGCCGGCGCCCTCCGGCAGCTCGGTGACGGTGGCCGGCAGGTTTGCCACCGCCCAGTGCCAGAACCCGGACAGAGTCGGGGCGTCAGGGTCGTAGACGGTGACTGCGAAACTGCGCGTCTCCTCCGGGAATCCCGACCAACTCAGCTGGGGGCTGAGATCCTTGCCACCAGCGCCCATGATGCCGCTGATCTGGGCACTCGCCAGCGGCTGCCCGTTGGTAACCGACGCCGAGGTCAGCCGGAACGACGGCAGCGTCGGCAGCTCGTCGGACGGGTTGGGGCGCGCGATCGAGGTTTGACCGGCATACGGGTCGGGGGGTGTGCTCATAGTCGGTCCTCTCGCGGTGGCAGTGGGTCAACTGGATCAACAGTGTGTCAAGAAGTGTTGCAGCACCCTGGTGCCGAACTTCAGCGCATCGGCGGGCACCCGCTCGTCGACACCGTGAAACAGCGCAGCAAAATCGAGTTCCGGCGGCAGCCGCAGCGGGGTGAAGCCAAAGCAGCGAACACCCAAACGGCCAAACGCTTTCGCGTCGGTCCCACCGGAAAGCATATAGGGGACGGTACGGGCGTCGGGATCTTGAGCCAACAGCGCGGCATTCATCGCATCGACCAGGTCGCCGTCGAAACTGGTTTCATATGGCGGCAGGTCGGCGATCCATTCCCGGGTCACCTCCGGGCCGATCAGCTCGTCGATCTCGGCCTCGAATGCGGCCTTCCGGCCGGGTAGCACCCGGCAGTCGAGCACGGCCTCTGCCGTCGCGGGGATGACATTGGCTTTGTAGCCGGCGTGCAGCATCGTCGGGGTGGCGGTGTCGCGCAGGGTGGCGTTGACGACCCTGGCGATCGACCCCAGTTTCTCCACCATCCCTTCCAGGTCCGGTGAATCGAGGTCGATGGTCTGTCCGGTCTCATCGCTGACCGCCGCCAGAAATTGCACCACGGCATCGGTCAGTACCAGCGGAAACCGGTGGCTACCCAGCCGTGCGACCGCCTGTGCGACGGCGGTGACGGCGTTGTCGTGGTTGATCATCGACCCGTGCCCGGCGCGTCCGCGGGCGGTCAGCCGCATCCAGCACAGGCCCTTCTCCGCGGTTTCGATCAGGTAGAGCCGACGCTCACCGCCGTCGCGGCGCGGCACCGTCAGCGAGAAACCGCCCACCTCGCCGATCGCTTCGGTAACTCGAGAGAACAGGTCGCGACGGTGATCGACCAGCCAGTGCGCGCCGTAGCGGCCGCCCGCCTCTTCGTCGGCGACGAAGGCGAACACCAGGTCGCGGGGTGGCACGGCGCCGGTCGCCGCCAGGTGCCGGGCCACCGCGATCATCATGCCGACCATGTTCTTCATGTCGACCGCGCCGCGGCCCCACACGTAGCCGTCTTCGACCGCACCGGAGAACGGGTGCACGCTCCAATCAGCGGGCTCAGCCGGCACGACATCCAGGTGGCCGTGGATCAGCAGCGCGCCGCGGGACGTGTCGGCGCCAGCCAGCCGGGCGAACACGTTGCCCCGCCCCGGCGCGCCGGATTCGACGTATTCGGCTTGATAACCGGCCTCTTCGAGCTTGGCGGCGACCCAGTGGGCACACTCGGCCTCCCCCTTGGTGGTGTCCGCCTCGCCGGTATTGGTGGTGTCGAACCGGATCAGCGTGCTGACGATATCCACCACCTCGTCGACCGGATCGACCCCGACTGCCACAGTCACCTTTCCTACCACTTCCCAGCGCCGGCACCGCGCACCATGCTTGGCTTGCTTGCCAGGTTTGGGCCGTCCCGCCCGAATCCGATAGCCTTAGCTGCTCGACGCTTGAGCGTTGGTCCGAGTGGCGGAATGGCAGACGCGCTAGCTTGAGGTGCTAGTGCCCTATTAC
>NZ_JBYCKY010000687.1:0-1023 GCF_057473605.1 Mycobacterium sp. TH-M82
CATTGAGCACCCCGCCGACCGTGACCACCGACACCGGGCTAGCCCAGCAAGCCGCGGCGACCACCCACGCCACCGCGACCGCGGCCGGCACCCCCCACGCCAGCCTGTCGCAGCTGTTGTCCAGCCTCCCCACCACCTTGAGCGCACTGGCCACCGGATCGACCGGCGCCAGCGGATCCACCTCATCGCTGAGCGCAGCGGTGAATGCGCTGGGGCTCAACATCCTCGGCGCCGGGTCGGGATCGAGCACCAACGGACTGACCGGGTTGATCAATCTGATGTCGGGTACCGTGCCGACTCCGCTCTCGAATGCGTTGAACTCCGGCTTTATTTCCAACGAATTCTTCGCCGGCTATGTCTTCTGGCCAGGGTTGTTCCTGGACAACGTTGGAGATCTGATGGCCCTCGGCACGATCGTCGGGCGGACCATGGCCCCGGCACTGGCGGCACCCGGTTTACTAGGCCCGATCGCGTCGGGAACCGGCAGCATCACCCCGACTCTGGGCGGGCTGGGCACGCTGGCCGGCCAACACGCCCACGACGCCGACATCAGCGCCGGTGTCGGCAAAGCCACCCCGATCGGGGCGCTGTCGACGCCCCGCGCCTGGGCCACCGCCGCGCCGGCGGGAGGGATTCGCCTGACCGCCGCGGTCTCGAGCTCCCCAGCGTCGATGCCAGGTATCGGCATCGGGCCGATGGGGCTGCCGGGTATGTCGCCGCCGGCTACCGCGGCCGGAACAAGCCGTCCTGGACCGCATTACGGTGCCCTCCCGCGTTACGGCTTTCGCCTCAGGGTGTTGCCTCCCGCGCCGACCGACAACTCAACCTCACAGAAAGGGGTTTAGTGAGTTGAGCACACCCGACATGTCGAGCATCGTCAGCCGGCCGATTCCGGCCGCGGTAGGCACCCCGCTTATCCGACTGCCCCGGGGGGTGAGGTGATGGCCGGTGGACTGGATTTCGGGGCGCTGCCCCCGGAGGTCAACTCCGGTCTGATCTATGCCGGTTCGGGTCCGCAGTCGC
>NZ_JBYCKY010000688.1:0-2122 GCF_057473605.1 Mycobacterium sp. TH-M82
AGAACCCGATCAGCCGGCGACCGCACTGCTCGGCCAGGGTTCGGCCGGTGGCGGTGGAGCCGGTGAACATCAAGTAGTCGCAGTTCTCCGCGATCGCCGTGCCGACCACCGAGCCCGGGCCGGGGACCACCGCGAACACCTCGCGGGGCAGCCCGGCCTGATACAGCAGTTCGGCGTTGGCCAGCGTGCAGTACGGCGTTTGGCTGTCCGGCTTGATCACTACGGCGTTGCCGGCCAGCAGCGCCGGGATGGAGTCCGAAATCGAGAGCGTCATCGGGTAATTCCACGGCGAGATAACCCCCACCACCCCCTTGGGGTGGTGGTTGACCACGGTCTTGACGATTCCGGGCAGCAGGCCCTGGACGCGCTTGCGGGCGAGCAGCTTGGCAGCCTGACGCGCGTAGTAGCGCGCGTTGAGCATGATGTCGACGATCTCTTCCTGTGCCGCCGAGCGGGCCTTGCCGGTCTCGGCCTGCGCGACGTCCATCAAAAATTCCCGATTGGCCACCACCAGGTCGCGGAACCGTTCGATGACAGCGCACCGCTCCTTGACCGGACGCTTGGCCCATTGCAACTGCGCCGCGCGGGCTTTCGCGAATGCCGTGGTGACGTCGTCGGCAGTGCCGATAGGAATGGTGGTCAATTCCCTGCCGGTGAAGACCTCGTCGATGGTTTTCAACTGCCGGGCGTCGATGTCGGTGATGGCGACCAGTTGGCGCAGCCGGGCGAAGTCGGTGGCAGGCGGAGCGGGCATGGTTCTCTCCTGTGCGCGGATAGCTGGTGACTGGTCGCTAACCTACCTCGTGCAACTGCCGCCCGGCAGGTCGGCGGTGTGGGTGGTCAGCCATTCCGTCATCCGGTTGAGCGCGTCGACGCCGGCTCCGAAAGTGCCCGCGACCGGTTCCGCGACAAGCGCCACCCCGAGTTTTCCTGCCGCCACGGACATGATGCCGAACTGGCGCACCAGGTAACCGCCGGACTGGCCGGGCCCCCACCCGCCCTTCACTGCGGCGTGGTTTGAGTTGTCGGCGGCCAGTCCCCAGCGCTGCCCTTCGGCCACGTGATGCATCAAGTCGACGACGAACCCGGCGCCGGCAAGGCAGGGCAGGTGTGCGGCGAACGCTGCCTGGCTCCGCAACGGCCACCGCGTCTGGCCGAACGGCGTGAAGCCCGGCCGTAGCCGTCGCGATTCGACGACGGTGGTCGCGTCACCGCCCTCCCTGAGGACGGCTTGGACCTGGTGTGCGGCTTGGCTCGGGGATCCGAGCTGGGACCAGAGTTGCTCGGCGGCGGCGTTGTCGGATTGGGTGATCGCCCTGGTTGCCAACTCCTGCGTGTCGGAAGGGTGGACCCGCAGCGCAGCGATCGTCAGCGGCACCTTGATCGTCGACCAGGCGACACCGTCCGACCATCCGCCGAAGGTGGTGACCGTGGTTGCCCCTACCGGCGCGATCGCGATACCGATGGTCGCCGGGATGGTGCCGGCCAATCCCGCGAAGCTCGCCTGCAGTGCGGGTGCCGCCGCCGCGTAGGTGTCCGCCGGCTCGCGGTCGAGCCGATCGGGGGGCCCCGTTATGCATTCAGTGCATCCAGCCACCAGCAACAGCCCGGCAGCAACTATCGCCGCAAGTGTTCCGCGGTCAGTGCGGATCTGGTAGTTCCCGAAGGCGAGCCGACCCGCGTCGTTGGACCCGCCGTCATCTGTTCCCGTTGTTACGGATGCAAGTATCTCCCGGGGGAACCGACAATCGCGGTAAATCGGGAAAGGCTTGGCCTAAACCGTAGTTCCCCCCGGTGGCCGGGTCTGAGTTTTGTTTTCTGTTGACGAGCAGGTGTTTTGTCTCGGTTGCGGGATGGGTATGTAGACATGTACGTAATAAGCTGGGTCGGCGTACCTTGATGAGTTAGCGCAGTATCTAACCGATGATGTGCTGTCAAGTAGACATGTACGTGGCGCGGGTGCCGAACCGCGGGAATCTATCCTCATAAGCCTGGCATGGGCGCTGCGACCTGGCACTCACCGGGCGTAAGACTCGACTTGTGCGTGATGACCGTGCGAGCGAGCGACCCGACCATCAGCGGTGACGAGCGGAAGCCCGAGGGTCTCGCTTAACGCGACGAA
>NZ_JBYCKY010000689.1:0-1729 GCF_057473605.1 Mycobacterium sp. TH-M82
TTCGGTCCGGAAACATCGACGTGCTGGTATGCACCACCGTCATCGAGGTCGGCGTCGACGTACCGAACGCCACCGTGATGCTGGTGGTCGACGCCGATCGGTTCGGCATCAGCCAGCTGCACCAGCTGCGGGGCCGGATCGGCCGCGGCGCGCATCAGAGCCTGTGCCTGCTGGTGACCAGGGCCGCCGAAGGTTCCCAGGCCGGCCGGCGGCTACAGGCCGTCGCAGACACCCTGGACGGGTTCGTGCTGGCCGACCTGGACCTGCTCGAGCGTGGGGAAGGGGATGTGTTGGGCCAGATCCAGTCCGGCCGGCGGGGCGCCCTGAAGCTGCTGTCGTTGACCGAGCACGCCGAAGTCATCGAGGCAGCCCGGGCGTTTTGCGCCACGGCCTGGGCCGATAACGCCGCAGACCCCGGATTAGCCTTGCTGGCAGCGTATTTCACCGACACCGACCGCATCGAGTACCTGGACAAAGCATGAACCGCAAAGTGCTGCTGTGGCTGGGCGTGCTGGCCGCGCTCGCGGTGCTGGTCGCCTATCAGACGGTGTCGACGACGGGAAACCGTGGTCACCGCAGTCGGGAGTTCGTCGCGCAGGCCGGCCCGCCGACGGTGCAGTCCGGCAGTGACGTCCTGGCCGGAATCGCGGTGGTCCCGGAGCGCATCCGCCGCCACGATTACCGTCGAGCGGCGTTCGGCGACGCGTGGGACGACGACAACGATGCGCCCGGCGGGCACAACGGGTGTGACACCCGCGACGACATCCTCAACCGTGACCTCGTCGACGTCACCCACGTGTCAACCAAACGCTGCCCCGATGCCGTCGCCACCGGCACCCTGCGCGACCCGTACACCAACGCCACCGTCGCGTTCACCCGCGGAGCCAAGATCGGCGAGTCGGTGCAGATCGACCACATCGTCCCACTGGCTTACGCCTGGGACATGGGCGCGTCCGGCTGGCCGTACGCCACACGGCTGCGGTTCGCCAACGACCCCGCCAACCTGCTGGCGGTCGCCGGGAGGCCCAACCAGGACAAGGGCGACGCGGAGCCCGCGCTGTGGATGCCGCCCAACACCGCGTTCGGTTGTCAGTACGCCGTCGCCTACATCGCGGTGCTGCGGGGCTACGCGTTGCGCCTCGACCAGCCGTCGGCAGACACCTTGCGCCGGGTCGCGGCGACATGTCCCGACCGATAGCGCGAAACGATGCACCGCCGTGAGATTGACGGTCGCCGGTAGGTTCAGCTACCGGTGTAGGTCAGCGGGTCTTCACGGACCCGGGTGCCGTCGTTGAGCCCGCCCAGGCTGTCCATGTGCTCGGCGGCCAGCTCGAAGTCGAAGACGTCCAGGTTGCCGGCGATGTGCTCGGGCTGCGCCGATCGCGCGATCACCACGTTGCCCAGTTGCAGGCTCCACCGGATCAGCACCTGCGCGGGGGTGCGGTTGTACTCGCCGGCGATGGAGGTCACCGTCGGGTGATCCAGCAACCGGCCCACCGCGAGCGGGCTGTAGGCCTGCGTGACGATGTTGTGGCCGGCGTTGACTGTGCGCAGCTCGGCCTGGTTGAGCAGCGGGTGCAGCTCGATCTGGTTGACCGTCGGGGTTTGGAAGGTCAGTTCGATGACGTTCAACAGGTGCTCCTCGGTGAAGTTGCACACGCCGATCGAACGGACCAGCCCGGCAAGCTTCGCCTGGATCAGCCCACCGAAGCTGTCGACGTACATGGCC
>NZ_JBYCKY010000690.1:0-3736 GCF_057473605.1 Mycobacterium sp. TH-M82
GCTCGCGGCAGCGGTGAAGGTGCTGCTGGAGATGGTCGAGGTCAACCAGGACGTCGGGCTGGGCGTGGTGTTGGACATGATCGAGAAGACCGTCACCCGGGCCGAGTTGCGGCACGCGGTCCAGGCGGTCGACGAGCTGGTGCCCGCCGACGACGCGGAGCTGGATGGGCAGCGGTTGATCGAGTTGGCCGGCAAGTTCGCCACGGTCCGCCCGTTCCTGTCGATGCTGATGGACACGATCGAGTTCGGCGCGACCAGTGACGGCGCCGCCGTCCTGGCGGCAATGAAGACCCTCGCCGAGCTGCTGACATCCAGGTCGTCGGGCAAGATCCCGGCAAACCTGCTGGACGCCCGCAAGGTCGACCACGACTTGATCGTCGGCGCGTGGAAGCGCTTGATCTACACGCCGGGCCGACCGGAGGGCACCGTCGACCGGAACTCCTACACGATCTGCGTGTTGGAACAGTTCCACCGACACCTCAAGCACCGCAGCATCTTCGCGGTGCGTTCGTCGCGGTGGCGCGACCCGCGGGCGCACCTGCTGGCAGGCGAAGCCTGGGAGGCTGCGCGTGACGCCGGCATGAACGCGCTGGGCCTGCCCGCCGCGCCGACGCAGCTGCTGACCGATCACGCGACGGCGTTGGAGACCGCTTATCGGGAGTTGGCCGCACGGCTGGGCGAGGACACCCCAGCCAGCATCGACGCCGACGGCAAACTGCACGTCGCCGCGCTGGACGCCAAGGCCGAGCCCGCGTCGCTGGTCGACCTGCGCCGCCGGGTGGAGGCGATGATCCCGCGTGTGGACCTGCCGGAACTGGTCACGGAGGTGATGAGCTGGCATCCCGGTTTCACCGAGGCGTTCACCCACACCTCGGGCAACGAGGCCCGCGTCGCCGACCTCGGCTTGTCGGTGGCGGCCGTGCTCTGTTCCTATGCGATGAACGTCGGGTTCAAACCGGTGACAACGCCTGGTGTCGACGCCCTGACCAGGGATCGGCTGCTGCACGTCGACCAGTGCTACGTGCGGGCCGAGACCATCGAGGCGGCCAACGCCGTGCTGGTCGACGCCCAGGCCGACATCCCCCTGGCCCAAGCGTGGGGCGGCGGGCTGGTCGCCTCGGTGGACGGGATGCGGTTCGTGGTGCCCGTGCGCACCCATAACGCCCGCCCGAACCCGAAGTACTTCGGCCGGAAACTGGGCATCACCTGGTTGAACATGCTCAACGACCAGTCCGCCGGGCTGGCAGGCAAGGTGCTGCGCGGAACACCTCGCGATTCGCTGCACACCATCGACGTGATCGTGTCCCAGCACGGCGGGCGGATTCCGGAGGTCATCATCACCGACACCGGGTCGTATTCCGACATCGTGTTCGGACTGCTGCATCTGATCGGCCGCCAGTACCGGCCGCAGCTGGCGAACCTGCCCGATCAGCGGTTGTGGCGCATCGACGCCCGAGCCGACTACGGGCCGCTGGACAAGGCGGCGCGCGGGGTGATCGACACCGCCAAGATCGCCGCGCACTGGGAGGACATGTGCCGGATCGCGGTGTCGATCCACTCCGGTGAGGTGTCGGCGCACGAGGTCACCAGGATGATCTCCCGCGACGGGCAGCCGACCGCGTTGGGCCAGGCCATCGCCCATTTCGGGCGGATCTTCAAGACCCTGCACATCCTGCGCCTGGCCGACGACGAACCTTACCGGCGCGAGGGCAAGGCCCAGTCCAATCTCGTCGAGGGTCGTCACGACCTGGCGCGCACGATCTATCACGGCCGCAAGGGCGAGATGACCCGCGCCTACTACGAGGGCATGGAAGACCAGCTCTCGGCGCTGGGATTGGTGCTCAATTGCGTCGTCGTGTGGAACACCGTCTACGAGAACCGCGCCCTCGCCGCGCTGCGAGCCGGCGGATACCCGGTGCTCGACACCGATGTCGAGCGATTGTCGGCGTTCGTGCGCGCCCACATCGGCATCGACGGGCACTACAGCTTCCACCTGCCCGACCCCAGCGGAGTTCACCGACCGCTGCGCGACCCGGACGCCGACGACGACGAGTAGCGCGAGTCGAAGGGTGGCGGATGACCGCTCAGGACCTGACGACGCATGTCGGCGGAAGTCTCTCCTGAGCCGCGAAACAGGCCACGGCCTGCACCTCTACCTCCGACCTGACCCAACAAACTACCGCTAGATTACGGTCACGGAGAGCGTCAGTTTGTCGCTGTGCGGCACGCCCGTCCGGTCGAGGAAGTCACACATGTCATCGATCATCGGCTGCATGAGCAGCTGCCCCAGCTGACGAACCATCAGCCCGATGACCTGTGAGGACTCGGATCGCCGTGTCGAGGTCTTGCCCGAATAGCGGAGTTTGGAGATCTCTCTGCGACTCAGGTCGGTCAGCCGCTCGAGTAACTCGCTCTTTCCCTGCGGATCGAGCACAGCGCGCCGGATGTAGTTCACCACCGTCGGATGCGTCGCGAGCATGTGCCGCACCGCCTCGTCTCGAGCGGCGGCGACCTGCGCTGGGGCGCCCTCGTCCGGCACAGAGGCGATCGCCAGAGCGTAATAGTCGACGACCAGTTGCTCGACGGCGACGCGTAGCCCGTCCTTGGTCTTGAAGTGGTGCTGCACCAATCCCACGGCGACCCCGGCGGCGGCGGCGACGGCGCGCATCGAGACGCGATCCTCGCCGCGCTCGGCGTAGAGGTCGAGCGCGGCGTTGCGAATGCGGGCCTTCGCGGTGAGGTCCTCGTCACTGGCGCGGGGGTCGGTCACAGAAATTGCCTCCTATCAGGGAAAAAAGCATACACCCTTGACATTAGACAGTACATGCGCATTAATGGCTATACATCAGTATAGTCAAAAAGGGGTTGATGATGTCGCAGTCGAGTTCGCTGCAGGGCGTGCAGGTGGTGTCGCTCGCGATCAATCTGCCGGGCCCGCTCGCCGCCGCGCGGCTACGGGCGCTGGGCGCCACCGTCACCAAGATCGAACCGCCGGCCGGCGACCCGCTGCGGGCCGTGGCGCCGACGTGGTACGACGAGCTCACTGTGGGCCAGCGGGTCGTGACCCTCGACCTCAAGGACCCCGCTGATCGGGCGGTGGCGGCGCGCGAGCTGTCGCGTGCCGACCTGATGCTCACCGCCATGCGCCCCTCGGCGCTGGTCAAGCTCGGCCTGGACGAGTTGACCGCGGCGAATCCGCACCTGTCGCATATCGAGATCGTCGGGCACGACGGGATCGCGGCGGAGCAGCCCGGCCATGACCTGACGTACCAGGCCCTGCACGGCACTCTCCAGCCGCCGACGATGCCGACCGTCCCGGTGGCCGACCTGCTCGGCGCCGAGCGCGCCGTGTCCGCGGCCCTGCTCGCCCTGCGCGTGGCCGCGGAGTCCGGCGTGGGACACCGCGAGCGGGTCGTCCTCGAACAGGCGGCCGCCGACGCCGGCGCCGCAGTTCGGCACGGTCTGATGGGAGCGGGCGCGCCGCTCGGCGGGGCGCATCCCGGTTACCGGATCTACTCCAGCTCCGACGGCCACGTCGCGCTGGCCGCGCTCGAGCCGCACTTCTGGGAGCGCGCCCGCGCCGGTCTCGGTGTCGAGGGCACCCAGGAGGAGCTCGAGCAGACGTTTCTTTCCAAGCCGACGCGCGAATGGGAGGAGGTCGCGAAGCGCCTCGACATTCCCCTGATCGGAATCCGCGATTCGGCACCCCGTAATTCAGCACAAGGAGCTTTGTCAT
>NZ_JBYCKY010000691.1:0-2448 GCF_057473605.1 Mycobacterium sp. TH-M82
GAACGGCCGCGGCTAACGACGGCACTGGACAAACTGCGGGTGTTCAGCGACACCGCCACGGGCCTGATCAACGACACCCAGGCCGACCTGGTGCGCAACCTGAACAACCTGGTGCCGACAGTGTGTTCGCTCGCCGAGGTCGGTCCCAAGCTCGACTTCGCTCTGGGCTTTCTGGCAAGTGCATTCCCCTACGGCCAGGGCCTGGTCGACCGGGGCATGAAGGGCGACTATTTCAACGTTTTCCTCGTTCTCGATTTCACCCGCGCCCGGCTCAAGCTACAACTGTTGGAGGGCACCGGCTACCAGGCACAGAACATATCGCAGGTACCGGCGCCGGGAGACGCGGGATACGACGCGTTCATGCAGCGATTCCCGAACGGGGACGGCTACAATGACCTGCCGCGAACTCCGCCACCCCCGGACCGGTGCGATCCGGACGCTTTGGCGTTGCCGAACGGTAATGGGGGCGCGTAGATGCTGACCCGTTTCGTGCGAATACAGCTGATCATCTTCGTGATCGCGTCGATCATCGGCGTGGTCGTGATGGCCTTTGCCTACCTGCAGGTGCCGACCCTGTTGGGTATCGGCCGGATGACCGTGACAATGGAGCTGCCCGCCTCGGGGGGCTTGTACCGCTTCTCCAATGTGACCTACCGCGGTGTGCAGGTCGGCACGGTCACCGCTGTGCGGCTGACCCCCAACGGGGCGAAAGCGACACTGTCGCTGGGCACCTCGCCGAAGATTCCAGCGGATCTGCACGCCGACGTGCGCAGCGTCTCCGCGGTCGGCGAACAGTACGTCGATCTGCGGCCGCGTACCGACTCGCCGCCCTACCTGCGGAACGGCTCGGTGATCGCGATGGCCGACGCCAGCATCCCGCAGCCGGTGGGGCCGATGCTGGATCAGGCCAGCGCATTGATCAACAGCATCCCCAAGGACAAGCTCGGCGCCTTGACCGACGAATCGTTCACCGGTTTCAACGGATCCGGGTTTGACCTGGCGTCGCTTCTCGACTCGTCGGCCAGGGTGACCGGCGGCGTCAACGGCATATCGGGCCGTGCCCGAGCGCTGGTCGACGACTCGGTACCGCTGCTGGACTCGCAGGCCCAGACCGCGGATTCGATCAGGGTGTGGGCCCGCAGCCTGGCCGGGGTGACCGAGCAGGTGGCGGTCGACGACGCCCAGCTGCGCAGGCTGCTGCGGGATGCGCCGGGCGCCGCCCGGCAGGCTCAGGCGCTGTTCGAACAGGTCAAGCCGACGCTGCCGGTGTTACTGGCCAACCTGACCAGCCTCGGCCAGGTCGCTGTGACCTATCACCCGTCCCTCGAACAACTCCTGGTGCTGTTCCCGCCGCTGGTTGCCGGCCTTCAGTCGGTGTCGCCGTCCAACAACTACGCCGACATCTCCGCGAATGGTTTCCACCTCCAGGTCGGCGACCCGCCACCGTGCTTCGTCGGCTTCTTACCGCCGCAGCTGTGGCGCTCCCCGGCGGACACCACGACGATCGACACGCCGGACGGCATGTACTGCAAGCTTCCGCAGGATTCGCCGCTGGTGGTTCGTGGTGCGCGCAACTATCCGTGCATGACTCGTCCAGGCAAGCGTGCGCCGACAGTCGAAATCTGCAACAGCGACAAGCCGTATGAACCGCTGGCCATGCGGCAGCACTGGACTGGGCCGTACCCGCTCGACCCGAATCTGCTGTCGCAGGGCATACCGCCCGATGATCGCATCGGATACGAAATCGGCGCCCGCGCCGCCGACCTCTACGGCCCGCTTGGCGGATCGGCGCTGCCGCCGCCCGGGGAACTGCCCCCGCCACCGCCGCCGGGGCCGGCGCCGGTGCCGGCACCGCTGCCACCGTTGCCGCCGCCGGGAATGGTGTGGCCGATCAACCCCGCCCAGCCGGCGCTGCCATACGCCCCCGGCCCGCCGCCTCCCGGCCCCGGCAACTGGGCGGCGCCCGCGCCCCCGCCGCCCGGCCCCGGCAACGTGCCGGCGCCCGTCGGCGCAGCACCCGTCGCGCCGGCTGACGCCGCACCACCGCCCGGTACACCAGCTGTGCCATCGGTGGCCCCAAGCTCGTTCGGCCGCAACGGGTCTGGGCGTGCTCCCGTGGTTGGCGTCGCCGAATACAACCCGCGCACCGGTTCCTATGTCGCACCGGATGGCCGCTTGTATCGGCAGTCAGACCTGGTGACCTCGCCGGATCACAGGGCCAAGACGTGGAAAGACCTGATCCTCACCCGGTCTTGACCAATGTGAACGGCATCTCGACAAGCGTCCACTCATTGAGTCCGCACGCGCCGCTGGGGCCGAGGGTCTCGTCCCAGCCTTGCAGGTGCTCGTCGTCGGTCGGGTAGAACTTGAAGTGCTGATGCCCGGGGAACACCGTGCCGTCGGGGCACCGGACAAAGTCTTCCACGTCGTGGGTGACGAGCCACAGAT
>NZ_JBYCKY010000692.1:0-1093 GCF_057473605.1 Mycobacterium sp. TH-M82
GTCGAGCACCAGGACAACGGCGCCGACCGGGGCACCTCAGTCGGTGATAGCTGGTCAGCGTGCCCCCACTGGGACTCGAACCCAGACTTGACGGATCTCGGGTCCGTCCTTCCTGGGCGTTGGCGTACGGTGGCGCACGTTGGAGTGGTTGGCTAAATTGCGCTTGATCTGCGATTACTCACCATTTTGCGTTGGTGCCGTTGGGGGCGCTTCGGAGACATGTGCATACAGTCTGTTTACATATCGCGCCCAGGGGATGATCAGCACCGCCCGGTTAGCACTCTGCCTTGATCTTTAGGCACAGCCAGATCGGGCCTCCACGCTAGGGTGCTGGTGTGTCGATCTGGTCGTCTGTGCTCGCATCCGGCCTGGTTGCGGCTGGCGTAACGCTGGCAGCCAACTGGTGGATACAGCGGCCACGGGCCGATCTCCGGATGGCCAGAAGCCAGCAGACACTCGAGGACACCGACCGACTGCTACGCGCCAACAAGGGAAGTGGCAATTGGATCAATCATCCGCACTGGCAGCCGCTGCACTTCGTGCGGTTGACCAACTACGGCGACGGCACCGCTTACGACATACGGTTGTCAGGCGACGAGTGCAGGCCCCGTGTGTGGGTTGGTGACACGGGCGGTCAGAAGACCGAGAACGACCCGCCCACAGTGGTCTGGCCGATGTGGAGCGACACAATTGCCGCGTTGGAGCCGGGGCAATCGGTGCAGGTGCTTGTGATGACAAGTCCTGATCGCTCACGTAAACCGCCTGCCCTTGAAGCGAGGTGGCCGCGTATGCCGCGCAGAGGCTTTGGCTGGAAGAGGTGTCGTTACGACCTCGCAACGGCGCGGACAATTGAGACGGGATGGCCAGGCGAGCGAGGGGAGTAAGCCATTCCGCCCGCCTGTCTCCCGTAACGACGAACGCCACCTCGCTCAACATCTAGGAATCGCGTTCGGTGCTGTCGGGCGGCGCACTGCGCGGGGAAGGAAGTAGGCAAACCGGCCTAGGGCGTGTCTCCCGATTTGTTGCTTCCTACGCGGGAATGGATTACGGCGCAGGCTAACAGGACACCACCGAGGTAGGTTAGGGCGTATTT
>NZ_JBYCKY010000693.1:0-1147 GCF_057473605.1 Mycobacterium sp. TH-M82
CTTGGTGTCGCCGTTGGTGCCCCGCCCCTGGCAGCGGTCGCACAGCACCGCGGTGTCGACGGTGACCTGCTTGGTCACCCCGGTGGCGCACTCGGCAAGCGTCAGCCGCATCCGCAGCAGTGAGTCTGATCCCGGCCGGACCCGCCCGACCGGGCCGCGTGAGGCCGGTCCTCCTACTCCGCCGCCGAAGAAGGCCTCGAACACGTCTCCGAGGCCGCCGAAACCGCCGAAACCGCCGAAACCATTACCAGCGCCGCCCGCGGCGGTTTCCAGCGGGTCGCCGCCCAGGTCGACGATGCGCCGCTTCTGCGGGTCGGAGAGCACCTCGTAGACAGCGCTGATCTCCTTGAATTTCGCCTGCGCCGCCTCATCGGGGTTGACGTCGGGGTGCAGTTCGCGGGCCAGCCTGCGGTAGGCGCGTTTGATCTCCGAATCGCTGGCGCTGCTGTCCACGCCCAGCAGACCGTAATAATCGCGTGCCACGCCGAACCTTTCCGAACCTTCCCGAACCTTCTCCCGCCCCGTTACCGGGCCCCGAGCACCTCACCGATGTACATTGCAACCGCAGCGACACTAGCGATAGTTCCCGGATAGTCCATCCGGGTGGGTCCGAGCACTCCCATCCCCCCGTAAACCGTACCCAAGGAACCATAGGTGGTGGACACCACCGACGTGCCGGCCATCTCCTCGGCTTCGGTCTCGTGACCGATGCGCACCGTGACTTTACCGGCTTCCTGCTGGGCGGCCAGCAGCCGCAACACCACCACCTGCTCTTCCAGGGCTTCCAGAACGGACCGCAGCGAGTGGCCGAAGTCGGCCGCGTTGCGGGTCAGGTTGGCGGTTCCGCCCAGCAGCAGGCGCTCCTCGCTGTGTTCGACCAGCGACTCCAACAGCACGGTTGCCGCCCGGCCGACCGCGTCGGACAGGCCGCCGGTGCTGTCGAGCCGCCCGGCCAGATCGGCCACCGCGACGGACGCCGCTGAGACTTTCTTGCCCTCCAGCGCGGCGCCGAGCAGCTCCCGCAGCTGGGCGAGCTGGTGGTCGTCGACGGCGTCACCGAGTTCGACGATGCGCTGGTCCACCCGGCCGGAGTCGGTGATCACCACGAGCAGCAGCCGAGCCGGGGTCAGCGCGACCACTTCCAGGT
>NZ_JBYCKY010000694.1:0-7713 GCF_057473605.1 Mycobacterium sp. TH-M82
GAGCTCACTGACCGCGGCCAACCGCTCACCAGCGGCCCGGTTCTCCGCCCGCGTCGCCACGGTCATCCGATCAACCAGCACCGCAGCCGCCTCGGCCTGCGCCTGTGCCGTCACCTGCACATCGTCATCGAATATGCATTCGATGCTATACGGACGCTACGACAGCATCGGGCCGACAACAGCGACAGGCACCGGTTCGGGCTTGTTCGGTCCGGTGTGGCTAGTACGGAACGATCCCCGCCAAACAGGGGCTTTTCACCTGGCAGTACTGGTGGCCGTAGAGCACGGCGGCGGCGATCACCGAGGCGAACACCGCCGACATCACCGCCACCGCCAGCGCCGAAACCACCGGGCGGTCCGGCACCATCGCCAGCATCAGGCCGGCGACGGTGCACGCCACCACGTAGAGCAGAACGACGAAGACCGCCGGTGTTTTGTCGACCAGGTGATACCACCAGGAGAACAGCGCCAGCCCGACCCCGGCCGACGGGAGCCAGACCGCAACCAGCACCAGCAGCAGCTTCCACCGTTTCAGCGAGTGATTTTGGCCGGGCACGATCACCGCTGCCGGCGCGCGGTCTGGTATGTCGGTGTTTATCGCCTCGGCCACCGCCACCGAGGAGCCCGAAAGCGCCGATCCCGGGCCGGTATTCGATGGGAACCCTGACAGCGGCTGCGGATACGGGCCGGTGTCGAAGATGGGCGCCGCGTGCGGTTCGGTCTCCGGCAGCGCTTTCCGCTGGTCGTCAACCACGCGACACCGCCTCAATCGCGACCAGCGCCCCGAACCAGCCGAGCGCCAGCGCGACCAGGAACGCGCCCAGCGCGGTCACCCAGCGACGCGAGGAAGACAAAATCAGAAACAGCCCGGCGGCGCTGGGCGCCCCGAGCACCAATGCGATCACGATGTCGGGTCGCAGGCGTGCTGAAACCAGCAGCGTCGCACCAATCGCAGCGACCACGCCCACCGCCGCCCCGACCAGCATCGCGCTGGTCAGCAACCACGGTCGGGGTAGTGGGATCACCGTTAAAACTGTACTGCGACCGCGCCGGTCAGCGCGGTAGCTACCCGGGGTGCCGCGTTGCCGTGTCGGCCACCACCGGGTCTCGTGTCGGCGGGCGCTCACCGTGCTCGTAGTCGGCGCCGGTGATCACCGCTCCAGCGTCCAGCGACACCTTCTCGGCGTCGGTGAAGGCGCGTCCGCGGGACAGGAAGCGCATCCCCTCGGGCGCCTCCAGGCTGAATCCGCCGCCACGGCCGGGGACCACGTCGATGATCAATTGGGTGTGTTTCCAGGCGGCGAACTGCGGCCCGGAGATCCACACCGGTACCGCGTCACCCGCCGCATTGTCGGCCCCCGCTAGATCGAGCACACCGAGCAAAACGTCACGGTCGCCGACGATGAAGTCGCCGTCCGGGTAGCACATCGGCGACGAGCCGTCGCAGCAGCCGCCGGACTGGTGGAACATCACCGGGCCGTGACGTCCGGTCAGCAGCTTCAGCAGATCGGCGGCCGCCGCGGTGATCAGCACGCGGGGCGGTGCATCCATCAGAACAAACCCTGCGCCTTCTCCGAATAGGACACCAGCAAGTTTTTGATCTGTTGGTAGTGGTCGAGCACCATCTTGTGGTTCTCCCGGCCGATGCCGGACTGTTTGTAGCCGCCGAACGCAGCATGCGCCGGGTAGACGTGGAAGCAGTTGACCCATACCCGGCCGGCCTGGATGTCGCGGCCGGCCCGGTAGCCGGTGTTGGCGTCGCGGCTCCACACCCCGGCGGCCAGGCCGTAGAGGGTGTCGTTGGCTTTTCCGATGGCGTCGTCATAGTCGGAGAACGACGTCACCGACACCACCGGGCCGAAGATCTCCTCCTGGAAGATCCGCATCTTGTTGTGGCCGGCGAAGATCGTCGGTTGCATGTAGTAGCCGCCGGACAGTTCGCCGCCGAGTTCGGTGCGCTCGCCGCCGCAAAGGACCCGCGCGCCTTCATCTCTGCCGATCTCGACGTAGGACAGGATCTTCTCCAGCTGGTCGTTGGAGGCCTGCGCGCCGATCATCGTGGCGGGATCCAGCGGATCGCCCTGGCGGATGGCCTTGGTGCGGATCGCAGCCAGCTCCAGGAACTCGTCGTAGATGTCGGCCTGGATCAGGCTGCGCGACGGGCAGGTGCACACCTCGCCCTGGTTCAGGGCGAACCCGGCGAACCCTTCCAGTGCCTTGTCGCAGAAGTCGTCGTGGGCGGCCAATACGTCGTTGAAGAAGATATTGGGGCTCTTGCCGCCCAGTTCCAGGGTGACCGGAATGATGTTGTGGCTGGCGTATTGCATGATCAGCCGACCGGTGGTGGTCTCCCCGGTGAACGCCACCTTGGCGATCCGGTTGCTCGACGCCAGCGGCTTGCCGGCCTCGGTGCCGAACCCGTTGACCACGTTGACCACCCCTGCCGGCAGCAGATCACCGATGAGGCTCATCAAGTACAGTACCGACGCCGGAGTCTGCTCGGCGGGCTTGAGCACCACCGCGTTGCCGGCCGCCAGCGCCGGCGCCAGTTTCCAGGCAGCCATCAGGATCGGGAAGTTCCACGGGATGATCTGGCCCACCACGCCCAACGGCTCGTGGAAGTGGTAGGCGACGGTGTCGTCGTCGATCTGGCTCAGCGTGCCCTCCTGGGCGCGGATCGCCGCGGCGAAGTAGCGGAAATGATCGGCGGCACCTGGGATGTCGGCGGCCAGTGCTTCCCGGATCGGTTTGCCGTTGTCCCAGACCTCCGCCACCGCCAGCTCCTCGCGGTGCGCGTCGATGCGGTCGGCGATCCTGCAAAGCACCGCCGCCCGCTTGGCGGGTGAGGTCTTGCCCCAGGCCGGCGCGGCGGCGTGCGCGGCGTCGAGCGCTTTGTCGACGTCGGCCGCACCGGAGCGGGCCACCTCGCAGAACACCTCGCCGGTCACCGGCGTCGGGTTTTCGAAGTACTCACCGCCGGCCGGGGGCGCCCACTCGCCGCCGATGAAGTTGCCGTAGCGGGACTCGTAGCTCATCAGTGCGTCCGCGGCGCCCGGACGTGCATAAACGGTCATCGGCCCAAGCCTTTGCTTCTCGGTGCTTCGAAGGTGCTATAAACCTCACCCTACCGTCGTCGGCACAATGGCTGCCATGTCTGCTGTGTCTGCTGACGCCCTCGACGACCCCCACCGGTGGCTCGAGGATGTCACCGGTGACGATGCGCTGGAGTGGGTACGCTGCCACAACGCACCGACGGTCGCGGAGTTTGGCGGCGTGGATTTCGATGCGATGCGCGCCGCGGCGCGCGACGTGCTCGACACCGATGCCCGGATCCCCTATGTCCGCCGCCGCGGCGAGTACCTCTACAACTTCTGGCGTGACGCCGCCAACCCGCGCGGGCTGTGGCGACGTACCACGCTGGACAGTTACCGCAGCGACTCGCCTGACTGGGACGTGCTGATCGACGTGGATGAGCTGAGCCGAACTCACGGCGAGAACTGGGTGTGGGCCGGCGCGATCGTCATCGAACCCGACCACACCCGGGCCCTGGTGAGTCTTTCCCGCGGGGGTTCGGACGCCTCGGTGGTGCGTGAATTCGACATGGCTACCAGGCAATTCGTGGCCGACGGGTTCGAACTGCCCGAGGCCAAAACCCGGATCAGCTGGGCAGACCCCGACACCGTGCTGGTGGGTACCGACTTCGGCGAAGACTCGTTGACCGAATCCGGCTACCCACGGGTGGTCAAGCGGTGGCGAAGGGGCCGGCCGCTGTCTGATGCGGCGACCGTGTTCAGTGGATCGCGCAACGACGTCGTCGTGGCCGCGGGTGCCGACCGGACACCGGGCTTTGAGCGCACCCTGTTGCGGCGCGCCGTCGACTTCTTCAACGACGAGGTCTACGAACTGCGCGACGGCGAACTGATCGGCGTCGGCGCACCCACTGACGCGACGGTTTCGGTGCATCGGCAGTGGTTGTTGATCGAGCTGCGCACCGACTGGGACATCGGTGCCGCTTCGTATGCCGCAGGGTCGCTGCTGGCCGCCGAGTACGACGAATTCCTAGCCGGGACAGCGCAATTGTCGGTGGTGTTCGAGCCCGACGAGCATACCGCGCTGCACCACTATGCGTGGACCCGCGACCGGCTCGTCATGGTCACCTTGTGCGACGTGGCAAGCCGCGTCGAGATCGTCACCCCCGGCAGCTGGCAGCGTCGGCCGGTGGCCGACGTCCCGGCCAACACCAACACCGTGATCGCAGCGGCCGACGACACCGGTGACGAGATCTTCCTGGACTCCAGCGGATTCGACACACCGTCAAGATTGCTGCACGGTACCGCCGACGGTCCGCTTTCCGAAATCAAGTCCGCCCCAGCTTTCTTCGATGCCGACGGTATGAGCGTCACACAGCATTTCGTCGCATCGAAGGACGGTACGTCGATCCCATACTTCGTCGTCCGGCCCCGCGACGCGAGCGGGCCGGCGCTGCTGGGCGGCTACGGCGGCTTCGAGGTGGCACGCACCCCCGGCTACGACGGGGTGCTGGGGCGGCTGTGGCTGGCGCGTGGCGGCACCTACGTACTGGCCAATATCCGCGGCGGCGGCGAGTACGGGCCAGGTTGGCACACCCAGGCGATGCGGGAGGGCCGGCACCTGGTAGCCGAAGATTTTGCCGCTGTCGCAACTGATTTGGTGGAACGCGGCATCACCACCGTGGACCAGCTGGGTGCCCAAGGCGGCAGCAACGGCGGGCTGCTGATGGGCATCATGCTGACCCGGTACCCGCAGCTGTTCGGCGCGCTGGTGTGCAGCGTGCCGCTGCTGGACATGCGCCGCTTTCACCTACTGCTGGCCGGGGCCTCCTGGGTGGCCGAGTACGGCGACCCGGACAACCCGGACGACTGGCGGTTCATCTCCGAATACTCGCCGTACCAACATATTTCCGCTGCACGTGATTACCCGCCGGTGCTGATCACCACGTCGACCCGAGACGACCGCGTACACCCGGGCCATGCCCGCAAGATGACCGCCGCACTCGAGGCGGCCGGGCACCGGGTGTGGTACTACGAGAACATCGAGGGCGGGCACGCCGGTGCGGCCGACAACGAGCAGATCGCATTCAAAGCCGCGCTGAGTTTTTCGTTCCTGTGGCGGATGCTCGGCGAAGCACCATGAGACCATCCGGCGACGGACCCAGCGCCCGCGATCATGCGGCGCCGTCGGTGTTCACCGCCGCCAACCTGTTGCGCGGCCAAGGCATCGCCGATCGACTGCAAAGGTAGATACTACCGATTTATGGTACCGTCTACCGTATGGCTCTGAACATCAAGGATCCGCAGGTCGACCGATGAGCCGCCGAACTCGCCGCCCGCCTCCATACCAATAAGACCAGCGCCATCCGCCATGCACTCAACGCCCAATTGGCGCTGCTGCATGTGCACACAGGCGACCGCGAACAGCAACTCCTTGACGTGATGCGCGCCGAGATCTGGCCGCTGCTCACCGACCACACCCTGATCAGCAAGCGGGAACGCGAGGAAATCCTCGGCTACGAACCCAAAACCGGCGTCTGAAAAGCCCGATGATTGTGGACACCAGGGCAGTCCTCGCCCTCGTTCAAGGCGATCAGCCGCATGCCGCACGGGTCGCGGCGGCCCTGGCCGGCGTACGCGGCCCGGTGATGTCGGCGCCCACGGCCGCCGAATGCCTGATCGTCCTGACCGCACGCCACGGCCCTGTCGCACGAACCGTCTTCGAGCGTCTGCGTGCCGAAATCAACTTGCGCCTCGAAGACTTCACCGACGACCACGCAATCACCGCGCAACACGCATTCCTGCGATTCGGTAAGGGCCGCCATTCCGCAGCTCTGAATTTCGGTGACTGCATGGCCTACGCCGCTGCTCAGCTCGGACACCGACCACTGCTGGCTGTCGGCGACGACTTCCCCCGCACCGATCTCCAATTCGGCGAGGGTGTCATCGGCTACTAGCCGAACGCCGCTTGACACCGGCTGGCTGGGAAGCTTGTCTGCTGTCATGCCGACACCTGAATTCCACACACTGCTCTACACCACGGCGCCTCCGGTCGCCACCGTCACGCTGAACCGCCCCGAGCAGCTCAACACCATCGTTCCGCCGATGCCCGACGAGATCGAGGCTGCGATCGGGCTGGCCGAACGGGACAGGTGCGTCAAAGTCATCGTGCTGCGCGGCGCCGGCCGGGCATTCTCCGGCGGCTATGACTTCGGCGGCGGCTTCCAGCACTGGGGCGAGGCGATGATGACCGGCGGGCGGTGGGATCCCGGCAAGGATTTCGCGATGGTCACCGCGCGGGAGACCGGGCCGACAAGTAAGTTCATGGCCATCTGGCGGGCATCCAAACCGGTGATCGCCCAGGTGCACGGCTGGTGTGTGGGCGGCGCGAGCGACTACGCACTCTGCGCCGACCTGGTCATCGCCAGCGAGGACGCCGTGATCGGCACCCCCTACAGCCGGATGTGGGGTGCATATCTGACCGGGATGTGGCTCTACCGACTCAGCCTGGCCAAAGTCAAGTGGCACTCGCTGACCGGCCGACCGCTCACCGGTGTGCAGGCCGCCGAGGTCGAATTGATCAACGAAGCGGTGCCGTTCGAGCGGCTGGAGGCCCGGGTCGCCGAGATCGCCAACGAACTGGCACGAATCCCGTTGTCGCAGTTGCGAGCACAGAAGCTGATCGTCAACCAGGCCTACGAGAACATGGGCCTGGCGTCCACCCAGACGCTGGGCGGCATCCTGGACGGCCTGATGCGCAACACCCCCGAAGCGCTCGACTTCATCGCGACCGCCGCCACCGAAGGTGTGCGCACCGCGATCGAGCGGCGTGACGGTCCATTCGGCGACTACAGCCAGGCACCGCCCGATCTGCGGCCCGACCCCTCGCACGTCATCGTGCCGTGACGCTGCTCACGACCTTCGCTGGGCGCCGGCCGCGTGCTGAACCACCGGCGATACTCGCCAGCCGCGACGAACCGCACGGTCTACTGCGCCGCCCCGCGCGCGATGCCACGCAGATAAGCGGCCTGGCCCAGGTGCTGCGCGCAGTCGTCGATGCTGCTGATCAGCCTCATGCTGACCGTCACCGGCGGATCCCAGCCCCGGTCCACGATGCGGCCCAGCTCGTCGGCGCTGACTCCGCTGACATACTCCAGCGTGAGCTGGTGCACGGCGTGGTAGTAGCCCGCCAGCAACGCCGCCGGCACCCGCACCTTGGTCACGTCGTCGGCGCCGTGCCCGTAGCCGGTGTCGTTGCGGGGTAGGTCCAGCCCGAACCGATCGGCCCAGCCGTCGCGGGTCCACGCCTGCTCGACGCCGGCGATCTGGGCGACCTGAAGATCCTGCACCCGAGCGCTGTGCCAGAGCAGCCAGGCGACGCTGTTGGCGCTCGGAGTGGGCCGGTAGCTGGCCGCTTCGTCGGTGAGCCCGTCGGTGAGTTCGTCGACGTGTTCGATCAACCGGGTGAACGCGTCCCGCAGCAATTCCCGGGCGGCGGTGTCGGCGCTGGCCATACCGGTGACCCTACGCGTGGGGCCGGTAACCGCTCCTTCATCACCCGAGACAGTTGCCGGACAGCAGCGACACCCGAGGTGCCTCACGTAAAAGTGAGCGCGAAGCGGTGGCTGGTGCCTCACGCATGGTGAGCGCGTGGGGGGCTTGCACTACTTCGCCTTGGCCAATC
>NZ_JBYCKY010000695.1:0-1194 GCF_057473605.1 Mycobacterium sp. TH-M82
GGCACTCATTTTGCCTTCCGGCCAGGTAGCTCAGTCGGTACGAGCGTCCGCCTGAAAAGCGGAAGGTCGGCGGTTCGATCCCGCCCCTGGCCACCACTTTATGGACCTGCATTGACACGGTTCGTGCACTCAGTTGTCAGTTTTCTTTGTCCGGTTCTTGTCCGGTCTTCGGTGTGTGAATCTCGGTTGCGTGGAGCTGATCGAGGTTCGTTGCGACCTGGTCCAGTTCGTCGGCGTAGAGGTCGCTATAGATGTTCGCGGTGACGGTCGGCGTGGAGTGGCCCATGGTCTTCTGCACGTAGCGAAGGTCGGCACCCGATTTCCGGGCCAGGCTGGCGTAGGTGTGGCGTAAGTCGTGAATCGTCAACGGGGCGAGGTGTGTTTTCTTTAGGACTTTGTTCCAGCACGTGTGCCTGCGCCAGTTGTTGGACCGCAGCATCGCGCCGATGGGTGATGTAACTGCGGGCTCATCGGGTTCCCGGCCGGTGATGCGCGCCTTGAAGACGTCGACGACGACTTGGGGTAGGGGAACGGTGCGGATACCGGCTCGGGTCTTGGGCGGCCCGATAACGATGCGCCCTTCGACTTCGGGCGCCGCCCGTCGGACGTACAGACGGCGGGCCGACAGGTCGACGTCCTTGACCCGGAGGCCAACGAGTTCGGACCAACGCAGGCCGGTGTAGGCCAGGATCGTCACCACGTCACCCTGATCGCCGCATGCCGTGGCGAGCCTCTGGACTTCCTGCGCTGTCAGATATCGGTGACGTTCCCGTTCGGGGATGCGGCCCGCTGAGACGCCGAGGGCGGGGTTGCGGTGAATGCGGCCGTCCTGATGTGCGACGTCGAGAATCGACCGCAGGAGGCGCAGTGTCGACACCTTCGCCCACGGCCCGACCGTCAGGCCGTCAACGAACGCCTGGACGTCAGCGCGGGTGATCTCGTCGACGGGCACGTGGCCGAATCGCGGTTTGATGCGCAGGTCCCAATGCTGGTTGTAGCCGCTCCAAGTCTTCGGCGACACCGCCGGCTTCTTGGAGTCGGCGAACTGCGTCCAAATCCGTTGCAGCGGTGTGCGACCGAGGCGGGGGTCGAACCGGCGCGCACCGAGCGCGGCTTCGTTGTCGCGTTCGGATTTGAAGGCCTTTGCCTCGCGCAGCGTCGGGAACGTGGCCGATGTCTCGACCCAACCTGACG
>NZ_JBYCKY010000696.1:0-6900 GCF_057473605.1 Mycobacterium sp. TH-M82
CATTGAGCACCCCGCCGACCGTGACCACCGACACCGGGCTAGCCCAGCAAGCCGCGGCGACCACCCACGCCACCGCGACCGCGGCCGGCACCCCCCAAGAAACCCTGTCGCAATGGCTTTCCGGGCTGAACATCTTCAGCCCGGCCAACGCCACATCCAACTATGGGCTGTCCGGGTTTCTGAACAACGCAATCACCGGGGGAAACAACTCGGCGCTATCCGACTTGTTGAACTCTAATTGGTTGACCGCATTTATGTCCAACAACGCTCTTGGCCCAGAAATGTACATCACCGACTTCCATTCGTTTGATTACCTGATCATCTACGCGGTTCAGGACCTGGTGCACCACATGACAGGCGCCGGCGGTGACCAGGGGCTCGGTCAAATCTTGAACCAGGCCGCACACGGGCCGGTGGTCACGCAAACCGGCGGACAAGCGATCCTGGCCGGGGCGCGCGCCAACACCGGTGGTGCTGACCGGGTCGGGCCGCTGTCGGTGCCGACCAGCTGGGCCGCCACCGCCCCCCAGGCGCAGACCGTCAAGTCCGATTCCCCCGCAACCGCACACGCCACTGCCCACATGCCCAGCCCGATCCTCAACACCGGCATGCCAGGCCTTGCCACCGCACGCATGACTCAAAGAACCGGAGACTACGAAGCGAGCCCTACCCACGAGCTGCCCACCAGATCACTGGCCACCCGCACACCAGCCGGAGGCTAAGAGTTGACCCGTATTGGGTCATGCGGCGCCAATCAGCTTGGGTGTTGGTCGTTTCCGCCTGGTCCCGCGACGTCCACGCTGGCGTGGTCTGTTCGGGGGTAGGCCGGGTGCCGCTTGTTCAGCAGGGGCCACCAGCCGGTGGTGGCTGCCGGTCCTGGCCGGTCCCACACCTGGTGGTGTTGGTGGCTGGTGCCGGTTGACTGAACGCTCCCACTCTTGCTGGGAGGCCAGCCCATCGCGCAGCGCGTGGGCAAGCTGGTAGTCGACGGCCGCGGTGCGCGGGTCATCAGGATCGGTGAACTCGACGCAGGCCGCCAGCGCCGCGGAGACGATGTCGCGGTCACCGCGCAGTCCACACTGGCCGCAGTCGTGGCTGCGCTGGGTCAAGGTTTTCGCCACACGTGCCCCACATAGGCAGTGCTGGGACATCGCGGTGGCATGAGTGCCGGCACGGGAGAACCGGCCCCCGGCGGCGCGGCATTCACGCTGCAGGGCGGCCACCAGTATGCCGGGGCTGAACACCGCGATCCGTTTGCCCCACAACCGCGCCCAGGTGCAGATGCGGCAGTCTTCGACGGTGATGGTGCTGCCGTGGGTGGCCACGATCGCCGCGGCGAGGTGGGCGGCGCGGGCCTGTTTGGCCTGGCTGGTACGGCGCACGGCGGCGGCGTGATCACAGCGGGTGCGCTGGTAGCGGCCTGACAGGGTGTCGTGGCGGTAGGCGCGCAGCGGCACTCCGTCAGCGCGGGCATGCCGCGGCCCGCCCGGGTTGGTGACTTGCCGGGCCGCCAACCCGACCGCGGCACGGCGACCAGCGCGTTTGTGCTGGCGCGCCGAGGGGCCGTACTGGTTGGTGTTGGTGTTGCGCCGGGAGCGATCCAGCGCCTTTTGGCGTGCCCGGGTCTGTTCGGCGGCGCGCGCGGCGGCGCGCTGCTGGTCGGGGGTGCACTCGACTCGGCCGACGACCAGCCTCTCGGGTTGATCGGCGGGGAAGGAAGCGACCGACAGGTTGGACACGTTGGCGTCCACCCCGGCCCGCCGCCGGGCTGGAATGTCACGCCGGCGCGCGATGGTGGTCGGCGACGCATAGCCGGCCTGGTGCACCAGCAGGTGCGCGTAGTAGCGCCAGCCGCCGGGGGCTTTACGATCGGCCACCCGCACCACATCGATCTTGTGCCAGGTGTTCGGGTCGGCCAGGAAATGGGCCAGGTGCGGCCACTGACCCCCACCCTGGGGCAGCCGCACCGGCAACACCAAATCGCCGGCGGACAGCCCGGTGAACACCACCGCCAAGGCGCCGTTGTGGTCCCACCACGACCTGGTCGCGGGCCGCGCCGGCGCCGGCAGGCGGGCGGGTTGGGTCAGAATCGACGTCCCGGATGGCTGCTCAGCCGCGTGCTGTGCTGTGCCCACCGTGGCCGGTAGGTGCTGGTGCCGGTAGACGCCCAGGTGCCCATCCAGGGTGCCGACCACGCGGTAGGTCTCCCACGTCGGCTGGGCTTTGGTGTGCGAGCGGGCGCGGCCGGGGATACGGGTGAAATCCCACCACGAGCCGACCTGCGGCGCGCCGTGCCGGCGCCCCGACGCATCGGCGAACAGATGCCGGTCGACGGTTTCCCAGACCTCATCGGCCACATGCAATCCGAGCGCCTTGGTGAGGTGATCACGCATCCATCCGGACGCGTCGATGTGGCGGCTGGCCGCGGCCTCCATACCCTTGCGGGTCAACCCCAACCGCTCCCGCAACGCCATCGGATCATCCGCTCGTTGATGATGGGCCGCCCAATACGCCCGGCACCGCGCGGCCGCGTCGCGCTGCAACGCCCGCCGCAACCGAAACACCGCCTCCCACTGGGACTCCAGGCGGCGGCGCATCCGCTCATCGGTGGCGTCAAGCTCCAGCCGGATCACCGCCACCGGACCCTCATATTTGACGTTCGCCGCCTTGGACTTGCCCCTCCGACGCGGCCCACTCACCACCGCATCACCGCTGGTCACAGTGGTGGTGTCGGTGGGTGTGGCTGCCATGGCACCATGCAACCACACACCACCGACACCGACGCGCTACCGCGCCGATACCGAACCTGGCTGCCGCTGACCGGATCAACCGATCATCAGTTCACCCAGCGTGCTCACACTCACCGGCCATAAGGTCACCCCCGCGGCCCGGGGCCGTCCCTGGGGCCTGCCGCTGCCTGTTCGGCTGCTGCTGGTGCTGATCCACCTGGACGCCAACCTCACCACACGCGCACTGGCCGCCCCGTTCACCACCAGCCAATCCACCGTCGACTCCGATCATCCACCACCTGCTACCGGTGCTTGCGGGCGTGTTGCAGCCCACCCACGCCCATGATGACGGGCCATGGATCATCGACGGCACCCTGATCCCGGTACACGACCAAGAAATCACCGCGATCAGCAAAAACTACCGGCGCAGCATCAACACCCAAATCATCATCGACCCCCGCCGCCGAACCGTGATCACGGTCGGAGCAGCTTGGCCGGGCAACCGCAACGACGTCGTCATAGCCCACGCAACCATCGCACACCTGCTCACCGGCCAGCACCAAATCCTCGGCCACGGCGGATACCGCGGCATCGCGTCGACCACCAGCCCCCGCCACAGACCCCACGGACGCATCATCCGCGACGACAGCTACCGGGCACACCGCCGGAACAGAGCCCGCGTCGAACACCTCATCGCCAGGATCAAGGACTGGCAAATCCTGCGACAATGCCGACGCCACGGCCAAGCCATCAACCACAGCCTCCAAATCGTCGCTGGACCCTGGAACCTCAAGATCCGCGGGCAATTACGGGTCAACTCTTAGCCCCACAGGTTAGGAGAACAGCCCCGGCAGGCCCTCGATGAAGCCGATGTCGTCGGTGACCGCGCTCTGGACAGCGCTGGAGATTCCGCCCGCCGCATCCTGGATGTCCGACACGATCAGGAAGCTCGCTATCGAGGAGAGCCCGACGCTGCCGCCGATCGGGGCGGTGAAGTTGTCGAATGCCGCTTGCAGGTTGCCGCCAGCCAGCTGGTGGAACCCGGCGAGGTCCAGGTTGACGGCCAGCGTCGGCAGAGCGGTGACTATGGCACTGGTGGTGTCCACCACCGGCATGAAGGTGTCCAGCGAAGCCGAGATCAAAACGGCCAGCGCGTTGCTGTTCGCGGCGAGCAGGCTCTGCAGTTCTGTCACGAGGTTGCTCGGGTCGAGGTCCAGCGGTGTGACGGCCGGGACCGTGTTGCTCATGGACGCCGCGATGCTCGACGGTGAAATGTCTTTCAGGTCGGCCAGGAAGGCTTGGACGCCCAGTTTGGCTTCGGGGCCAGGTTTTCCAGCACGGTGAGAATTTGCTCGCCCGCGGCGGTTGCTGCGCGGATCGGACGAGGTTCGGGAAATCAGAAACCAGGCACCATCTGGCGATCACGTCAGTATGCGGGTGGCGAGCGGTGTCGTCAGCGTTTGGCATGCTGCTCTCTTGCACCCCGCATGACCGCTAGCGAGGATGTCATTAGGCGATAGCGTGACGCGAGAGGACGGCGGAGTGCGACCAAGGCCCGGATGGAGATCGACCACGCGGAGCACGCCGCCGACATTGGCTTCGGAGTGGAAAACAGGGGCCCGGTGGACTATTTCTACCTGATGTCGTGAGTGCGGTGAGCTACGAGGACCGCGTCCGTTGGAATGAGCGATATGCGCACCGGGGATCGCCGCCGGTCGACGCCGCCGGCCCGGCTGCGGTGTTCCTGCCCTACCAGGACGTGTTCCCGACCGGGGGGCACGCGCTTGACGTCGCGTGCGGCCAGGGGCTCGGCGTGGTATGGCTCGCCTGCCGGGGTCTGGACGTGTGGGGGTTGGACGTGTCCGAGGTGGCCATCAGCCAGGCGCGAGATCTCGCCCGGCGCAGCGGCGTTGAGAAGCGCTGCCAGTTCGACACCGTCGATCTCGACGACGGTCTGCCAGCGGGCCCGTTCGTCGACGTG
The DNA here is from genome assembly GCF_057473605.1 of Mycobacterium sp. TH-M82. NCBI lineage: Bacteria > Bacillati > Actinomycetota > Actinomycetes > Mycobacteriales > Mycobacteriaceae > Mycobacterium > Mycobacterium sp. TH-M82. Next base: position 4,711 of record NZ_JBYCKY010000696.1, read on the forward strand.
ATCTTCTGCCACAGGTTTCGCGACCGCCGACTGGACCAGGCGATGACCGAACGCCTGGAACCGGGCGGGCTTTTGGCGATCACGGCGCTGAGTCAGGTCGGTGCAACCCCGGGGCCGTTCCGCGCTGCCCCTGGCGAATTGCGGGCGGCGTTCGGCGACCTCGACGTGATTGCCGCGGGTGAGGGCCAGGGCCAGGCGTGGTTGCTGGCACGCAAACCCTAAACCTGCGGCGGCCCGGACTCACCCGGGCTCGGTTCGACCTCAGCGGAGGCTTCGTCAACAGGCGGCGGAGCGACAGATGCACCGACCAGTTCGGTGGGAGCCGGATCGGGCTCTGGTGCGGCCCCTTCCGGATCGATGCCGCCGAACGCAGGGGGAGCGTCCATGGGCGCTTCCTGGTCGCTAACTCCGTACGGTGCCATCGGCAGGAACATGTGATGAGTGAACTGGGGCTGGTAGGCGCCTCCACCGCCGATTTTCACGCCGCCGGGCTCACCGCTGGACACCGGTGTGCCGTCGGGCAGCGTCACCGCTGTGTGGTGACTGTTCCAACCCACCACCAACGCGTCGGGGGCGGTCCCGTACTGGAAGCCGCGCGCCAGCAGGGCAGACTCCTCATTGGAGGTATGGAATCTATTGCCGAAAGCCGGCCTGCCGCTTGCCACATTCGAGACCCATGAGGCAAGACCAGAACAATCCGTTCCGGCAGGCGAATCCCCACCAACGACGTAGGGCGTGCCGGAAACCTGCTGAATCAACGCCATTACCGCTTCAAGGCCAAACACGAACCGGCACATTAACAATCAAGACCGTCAACCACCAAAATTTGTTGTTCGCATCACGTTTGGCGATCGGAATGGCCTATGTTACTTAATCGGAGAAGTCAAGCTGCCACGCCGGAAAGTGGGCACCGACAGGCGTAGATCAGTGCCGATCCGACGCGAGCAAGACCGATTGGCCGGTGGTCGAGGCAACACCTACGCCGCGGTCTCGGCGCTCGGTCCGACCGCATGCGAGAACGGTGTGTTGTGTACCGCCTCGCCGCCCATCAGGTCTCGACGATTGGTTTCCACCGATACCCGCGTCAGCCAAGGCCAGATGAATCCCAGTTAGGATCGCCCCGCGGCTGGCTCCTGCAGAGAATACGCATTCTGTCAGCAGCGTCTCTCGTCCCCGTGGGTGCGCACTGGTGTAGACTCCGCGTTGATTGAAGTTCAACAGCTAACTGGCGCAATCTATTTGCGCCGCTCTCACCAGATTGGAGCCGACGATCAACCGCTGAATCTCGCTGGTGCCCTCGTAGAGTCGCAACAGTCGAACGTCACGGTAGATGCGCTCCACCGGCACATCGCGCATGTATCCGCTGCCACCGTGGATCTGCACCGCGAGATCGGCGATTTTGCCGGCCATTTCGGTGCAGAACAATTTGGCTGCTGACGGTGCGATTCTGCGGTCCTCGCCGGAGATCCATCTCCGCGCGGTGTCGCGGACCAGGGCTCGCCCGGCCAGCACCCCGGTCTGCTGGTCAGCGATCATCGCCTGCACCAACTGAAAGCTTCCGATTGCGGTGCCGGCCTGTGTCGCGGCGGCGGCGTAAGCCACGGATTCGTCCAATGCGCGCTGAGCCGTTCCGACCGCCACTGCAGCGATGTGGATCCGGCCGCGCGCCAACGAGACCATCGCAGCCCGGTAGCCGACGTCCTCGTCGCCGCCGATCAGGGCGTCGGCGGGTACCCGGGTGCCGGAGAAGCTGACGTCCGCCGTCCAGGCGCCCTGCTGGCCCATCTTGGCGTCTTTGGCTCCGACTTCCACGCCCGCGGTGTCCGCAGGTACCAAAAACACTGCGATACCGGTGCCGTGCTCGTCGGCCGGCCTGGTGCGTGCAAATACGACGAACAGGCCGGCGACTGGGGCGTTGGTGATGAACCGCTTTGTCCCTGAGATCAGCCAACCGTCACCGTCCCGAATGGCCTTGGTGCGCAGTCCCGCCGGGTTGGAGCCGGCGCCCGGTTCGGTCAGCGCGAATGCCGCGACGGTCTCGCCGGATGCCAGCGCCGGCAGCCAGCGGGACCGTTGCTCGTCGGTGCCGAATCCGGCCAGAACCTGTCCGGCGATGCCGTTGTTGGTGCCGAACATCGACCGCACCGCCAGCGAGGTGTAGCCCAGTTCCATGGCCAACTCGACATCCTG
>NZ_JBYCKY010000697.1:0-3868 GCF_057473605.1 Mycobacterium sp. TH-M82
TCTTCAACTACGGCTACGAGGAGCATCCGCCGATGGGCCTGCCGCTGGCGGCATCCGACGAGCCGCACCGGTTCTTCATCCAGCTCTACCACCGCACGGCTGCCCAGGTGGACCTGAGGGGCAGACGGGTGCTGGAGGTCAGCTGCGGTCACGGCGGCGGCGCGTCGTATCTGATGCGAACGCTGAACCCCGCCTCCTACACGGGACTGGACTTGAACCCGGCGGGCATCGAGTTCTGCCGGACCAGGCACCACCTGGCCGGCCTGGATTTCGTGCACGGCAACGCCGAGAGCCTGCCCTTCGCCGATCGGTCATTCGATGCGGTGCTCAACGTCGAAGCCTCGCACCTGTATCCGCACTTTCCGCGCTTCCTCGCAGAGGTGACCCGGGTGCTGCGCCCGGGAGGCCATTTCCTGTACGCGGATTTCCGCCGCCGTCGCACGCTCGCCGAGTGGGACGCGGTGCTGGCGGACGCCCCGATGCGCCTACTTTCCCGCGCGGACATCGGTGCGCAGGTACTTCGGGGCAATGAGCAGAATTCGGCGCGCAAGCACGACCTGATCAGCCGGCACCCGGGGGCGATTCCGCGCCGGTTGACCCGCTATGCCAGCGACATGACCGACTGGGCGTTCAACGGCGCACTGCACAGCGGGGAGTTCAGCTACCGGGCGTATTGCTTCACACGGGATTGACCTGGGATTGACCTGGGATTGAGGTGGGATTGACGGGGCACCGATTACAGCGAGCCCACCAGATCCGCCCACAGCGCCGACAGGTCCGCCGACGCCGTACCGGCTGCCGCGGCGGCATCCACCGCGGGAGGTGTAGCGGGCATCGAGCCGAATGGCGGCCACCCCGGGTTGTTCGCATCGGTGAGATCGAGATTGAACAGGTAGGACAGGTAGCCCTGTTCGAGTCCGATCTGCTCCGGCGTAGCCCAGTTGACGTCGGGGTGGGCGGTGCCGTGTGTCTGCCACGCGGCAAGCCACGCGTCGATCTGCGGGTTTCCCGCTGGCAGGCTGCCGATGAGGCTCACGATCCCGGGAATGGTCAGCGGTTCAGGCAGATTGCACCCCAAAGGGCAGAGCAGAGTTCCCGGAGTAAACGGGTCGAAGTCGATGACCAGCGACGCGAGCAATGATTGAATCGTCTGGATCACGGCGAGCGGGTCGACGAGCTGGAGTGAGTTCGACGACGGTGCCGCCACCAAGCTGTTGAGGAAGTCCGTCAATGGCTTGGTCGGGTCCAGCGTGAATGTGGTGTTGGCCCAAGGCATCTCGTATGCGGTCTGTCCATCGGGGAGGGTGACCGTCGTCGTCGGCGCGAACGGGCCCGGCGGGACTCCCGCCGGGATTTCTGGGGTTGGCCATGCGGCATTGGCGTACGCCGGGCCGCTGGGATCGTAGTAGCCGGGGTCGTCTGCGGCGGTGAACGTGTATCCGCTCAGCAGCTGCGAAATCGGCACCTGAAACCAGTTGTCCGTGAGCGGAAACTTCGTCAGGCCGGTCACGATCAACCCACCCCAGATGAGCTGGTCGATCGGGGTGATGCCGGTGATGGGGCTGGCCGGGAAGATGGGCAGGCAGCTCTGGGCGTCACACCATGGGCTGACCGGGAACTCGGCCTCCGCGTAACCCGCGAACTGGGCGGCGATACCGTCGGCCAGCACCGGGAACGGCACCAGCATGTTGGCCAGCGCGTAGTAGTGCCCGATGTCGCCGGGGTCGCTTCCCCACAGGTTCGTCGCGCTCGGGACCATCCAGCTCCCGGAGAAGAACCCCGAATCGGCGAATATCTGCAGGCCGTTGAGCTCGTCGGCCGGCACGCTGATCAGGTCGAACAGCAGGTTGACCGGGATGTTGAGAATCGACTCCCCGGCGGCCAGCTGCAGTGCCGATCCGACGATGGGAATCTCGGGCGCCTGCGGGGCGATCGGCGCGACGGCGACGGCGCCGGCCAGCGCCAGGGCCGCACCCACGCTCGCGTAAGAACGCCCGCTCGCCCCCATGACGTCCCTCCTGGTCAACGGACCTAACTGTGCTGAATTTTACCGAAGTGGAAACTAGGGATCCGGTGAAACCTGAACCTACCAGATCGGGCGTCGCCGGAGGGATCCCGCAGGCAGATCCGCTGGTCAGCCTGGTAACCAGGGACGGTGGCCGTAAGCGTCCAGGTGCGTCACCTGCTCGACCGGCGTGCGGGTGGTCGGCCCGTACCGCCCGCGCGGCCAGCCCAGCGGCACGATGCAGCACGGCGTCACCGCGTGCGGCAGGTCAAGCGTCCGGCGGGCCGACGCCACACTCCACAGCGGCAGGGTGATCAGCGAGGCACCCAGGCCCACAGCGCGCGCGGCCAGCAGCAGGTTCTGCACGCTGGGATAGATCGACCCCCAGTACCCCGATTCGGCCACGTGAGGCATCCGCACCAACGGCAGCCGCCCCTTGCGGGCGCCCAGCCGCAGGCAGGCCACCACCAGCACCGGGATCTCGGTGAAGTGGTCGACCTGCCACTGGATCGCCCGCGCGATCCTGGCCATCGACTCGTCGCGGGCCACGGCGCGCCGCAGCACCACGCCGCGTTGAATCCGCCAGGCCTGGCGGTAACGCCGGGCCAGCTTCTCCTTGACGCGGCGGTCCTTGACGACGATGAACTCCCAGTTCTGCGCGTCGTTGCCGGTCGGTGCCCGAAGCGCCAGCTCGATGCACTTGAGCACCACGGCGTCGTCGACCGGGCCGGGAAGCACCCGCCGCACCGCGCGCTGGGTCATCATCGCCTCGGCCAGCGGCATGTCCAGCCGCGTCAGCGCCTCGGCGGCCGTCGGCGCGGGATCCACGGAGTCCGCGGTGTCAGCCATGCTCACCGACCCAGGCCGTGGTGAAGCACTGGACCTCGCCGATCCCGTCGGTGAACTGGCGGGCGACCAGGCTCTCGATCTTCCCGCCGACCAGCGGGACATCGAACTCGACCGTGGCGGTGAAATCCAGCCGCGAGCCAGTCCCGCACGGGGCCAGCACGGCCACCCCGCGGCCGGAGCCGGGTGCGCCGACCACCGCGACGCTGATCTCTCCGCTCATCCGGCCGTCACCGGCCGGACGCCACATCTCGGTGCTCACAACGCTCAGATCACCGCGATACAGTTTGGCGATTATCCCGGGCAGCAGGCCACGGCGCAGGTCCTCGGTGACCACCACCGTCACCGCGCGGTCCGGGCCGACGACCAACGAGTCCAGTGTTTTGTTGCCGCCGAAGGCCGCGAACCGGGCCAGCCAATAGGCTTCGTCACCGAACGCCGAAAAGAGCTGTTCGACACTAGCGGGCGAGGTGAACGACACATCGAACGAACGCGGCATCAGCAGCTACCCGAACAGCCGGTCCGCGAGATCGGCAGCGAACACCTGCGTCTGCTGCAGCTGCTCGGCTGAGACGTTGGTGGGCGGAATGCGCACGCCCAGATACCTCTCTCGGTACTGCCCGCTGCCCAGGTAGCTGGTCAGCGACAGCATCGAGCGCAGTGTGTCGCCGGGATAGGTGAAGTGGATCTCGCCGGCGTATCCACCGCCCTGCTGTTCGGCGAGCGCACGCACCGCCGCCACATTGTCCCGCCAGTACTGCCGGCACACGACGAACACCGCGAACGGCTTGCCGGCCAGCAGGTTTCCCGCCTCGTCCGAGGCCAAAAAGGACCGCATCGGCATGCTCACGGTCTGCCACCAGGTCGGCGAGCCGATACAGATCAGGTCGTAGTCGCCGTTTCGCACCGCGTCCGGGGTACCGATGGCCCCGGTGGCGCCGCGCTTCTGGGCGCCCAGCACGCTGAGCATGTCGGGCCAGACCCGCTTCATCGGGAAGCGGGCGAACCGCTCGGCGT
>NZ_JBYCKY010000698.1:0-1627 GCF_057473605.1 Mycobacterium sp. TH-M82
CTACACCGCAAGCACTTTCGGTGGTGCACCTGTGGGTCGCGTGCTGGGCAGATGCCCAGCTGGCCAAGACGGTGAAGTCACTGGAGGAACATATCTACCGACTCGCTGTCGGCGCCGCGGAAGCGCTGGACGCCCCCGCTCCGGATTTCTCCGCACGAAGCTACATGGATACCGTGATGGTGGTGGTCCGCGGGCTCGTCATGTCGATGCCGGTGTGGGGTATCGACGCCATCAACGCCCGGTGGGAGGCCGCCAAGGCCACCTTGCTGCGGGCCGCGCGCGAGCACGTCGATGCTGACGCTGGCGCCGGCCCCGCGCTCGTCGGCGGATCCGACTGATCGGATGAACGGCAAACTGAAACCTGTTGCCCAGGCGCGGTGTGTCGGTGTGTGTGGCCATGATCTCGTCGCGCTCCCTTCCCCCGACGCTATCGGGTGAGGCCGACAGGCCTGTTTGTCAGAGGCCCTCGCTATCCTGGGAAACGGCTCGAGAGCGGACGGCTGTTCGGGTACCTGGCCCGCCGTCCCGGCAACCGCGCAACCACCGACGGTGCCCCAGGGGAAGAGCTGGCACGCGGCGCGTGCAAGCGGTGGACGCCCGAGGGCGGCGTCGCCAGAAGTGGCGATAAATGACAGAGCAGAAGCTCAGTGCCGCCGATGCGGCGCTGCGCCAACGTCTTAGCGAGTTGAGCGTGCACATTCCCTGCGGGGGCCTGCGGGGCCCGGTGCGGCGCCGGGACCCGTGGCATCCGGGTACTCGGATACTGTGGCAGTCCTGCCGCGACGAGGACTCCCCGGAAGTCTGGGAGTACGCCGACGTGTCGCAGGAGCGCGATCTGTGCATGATCTGCTTTCGGGGCACGGCAGGGGGGCCGTCGCGCTGGGCCTGGCTGGCCTGCGAGGACTGCCGCGCCGTCAACGCCGCTATCGAATCCGCCTGGGGTGTGCGCCCGTTCCGGCTGGGTCGGCACAGCATCATGAACGGCGTCGGTGTGCGCGCCGGAAGTCCGCCGCACGTCAGGAGCGAGGAGATCGCCCGGCTGGTGGAGTTCGCGCGCGGGGACGGCCGGTTGCGGGGCTGGCGCACAACGGAGTATCGGCGGTTGGCGGGCAAGTTCGATCCGCTCGCCGACGTCTCGCTGCGGGAATGGCAGCAGGACTGGCCGCCCAGCCGAAAGGCTTCTGCCGATGCGTTCTCACGGCTGCTGCGGCTGGAGCTGCCGCTGCGGTTCGAGGACTGACCGGTGCGCTCGTCTTCGATCCTGCGCGACATCTCACCCGGTCGGCGAGACCCGGCGGTCGGCCGCGGGCTGGCCCCGTCAGCCCTTGAAGTAGACGATCTGATGGGTGCTGGCCAGCAGTTGGCCGCCGCGGGACCACAGGTGTGCGCTCTGGTCGAAGTAGCCGCGGGAGAACCTGTTGGCGTGCGCACTGGCCAGCACGAAATCGTTGCCGACGCTGTCGAGTTCGCGCTGATCGGCGTGAAAGTAACTGGTCAGCGAGATCGTGCTGGCCGGCACGACCCGTCCGCGGCGCAGGAACACCCTCGGGTAGAACACGTCGCATTGCGCCGCCAGCGCCGGAAAGTCAATCGCGCGCCCGGCGGCGTCGCGCACCCACAGCGTGGT
>NZ_JBYCKY010000699.1:0-1372 GCF_057473605.1 Mycobacterium sp. TH-M82
TCAGTGATGTTCGCCATTTTTTCGGTGAGATTCGCCATGTCGTGAGCATTGTCGGCCATCTGTTTCGTGAGGTCATACATCTGCTCCAGATAATTTATGGTGATCTGCTGCTCATCCGCCATCTTGAGGATGTCGGCCATGCGCTGCCTGAGGAAAGCCATGTTCTGCATGGTCGTCTGGCCCTGGACGCTGTTCTGGAACGGGATCGAGCTGTGCTGGATGGGGATGCCCAGGGGCCGGGTGATGTCCTGGACCATGGCGATGCCGTGGGTGCGGATGAGGTTTCTGGCGACCTTGTCCAGCACCAGCATGTCGGCCGGGTTGCGCATGTCGTGGTCGGCTTCGACCATCAGCATGTCAGGGTTCATCCGGGCCTGGGAGAAATGCCGGTCCGCCGCCGCGTATCCGAGGTTGGCGGGCGCCGATCCGGGCAGGTAGTAGCGGTCGTTGTAGCTGGTGACGTAGCCGGGTAGGCCCAGCATGCCGATGAGCACGACGGTGGCGCTGACCGCGAAGATCGGCAGCGGCCAGCGCACCACCGCGGTGCCGACGCGGCGCCACAGCCGGCCCTTGGCCGCCTGCTTGGGTTCGAACAGGCCAAAGCGGCTGCCCACGAAGATCACCGCCGGGCCCAGCGTCAGGCCAGCCAGCACCACGACCAGCATCCCGATCGCCACGGGCGCGCCCATGGTGCTGAACCAGGGCAGCCGGGCGAAGCTGAGGCAGTAGGTGGCGCCGGCGATGGTCAGGCCCGACCCGAGCACGACGGGCGCCACCCCGTGGAACGTGGTGTAGTAGGCGGTTTCCCGGTCCTCGCCGGCCGCCCGCGCTTCCTGGTAGCGCCCGACCAGGAAGATGCCGTAGTCGGTGGCCGCGGCGATCGCCAGCATCGTCAGGATGTTGGCGGCGAACGTGGTCAGCCCGAACGCGTTGACGTAGCCCAGCGCGGCGACCACCTGACGCGAGCACGCCAGCCCGACGAAGGTCATGAACAGCTGGATCACGGTGGTGACGATCGAGCGGTACACCAGCAGCAGCATGACCGCGATCGCGCCCAGGGTGAACAGCGTGATCTTGGCCAGGCTGGAGTTACCGATGACGTAGATGTCGTCGGAGAGCGCCGCGGGCCCGGTGACATAGGCCTTCACCCCCGGCGGTGCCGGGGTGTTGTTGACCGCCTTGCGCACGGCCTCGACGGAATCGTTGGCCAGCGTCGTGCCCTGGTCGCCTGCGATGTTGATCATCACGTAGGAGGCCTTGGCGTCGGCGCTCTGCGCCCCCGCCGCGGTGAACCGGTCACCCCAGAAATCCTGGATGTGCTGGACGTGCTCGTGGTCTCCGCGCAGCTTGCGGACGATCTCGTCGTAGTAGC
>NZ_JBYCKY010000700.1:0-2248 GCF_057473605.1 Mycobacterium sp. TH-M82
GCCTGGCCGGGGCGGCGTCGGTCTACATCGGCGGTTTCCACCAGGGCTTCTTCCTCTTCGTGATCTTGTTGACGGCGTTGTCGATCATTCCGCTCGGCGGCGGCATCGTGACGATGCCGTTCGGCATCGGCATGGCGTTGCTCGGCCATGTCATCGGCGGGGTGTTCGTGGTGGTCTGGCACCTGGTGGTGGTCACCAACATCGACAATTTCCTGCGGCCGATCCTGGTGCCGCGCGACGCACGGCTCAATTCCGCGCTGATGTTGCTGGCCGTGTTCGCCGGTATCTCCATGTTCGGTTTCTGGGGCATCGTCATCGGCCCGGTGCTGATGATCGTCATCGTCACCACCATCGAGGTCTACCTGGCGGTGTTCAAGGCTACGAAGAGGTCAACCGCTCAGTGAGGAACTCCACCACCCGCTTGCGCGCCTCATACGCCGGGTGGCCGTCGACTTCGCGGACCTCGTCGGTGAGCACCGAATGCGCCATCCGGGAGAAGCCGCCGGGATTGCCTGGGCCGGAATCGATCTCGATCACCTCGAAAGCGTCACCGAGACGCTGCTTGAGCGTGGCGAATCGGTCCCCGGGGGCCATCTTGTCCTCGCTGAAACGCAGCCCCATCGCGCAGAGCCCGTCGGCAGCGGCCCGGTCGGCGATCACCCCCATCTCGACCTCGGACAGCCCGGGGTCACGGCGCTGTTTCAGCGTCAGCGGCAACGGCACCGAGGGCTGGCTGAGCACCGGCGCCAGCACGGCATCGTCGACCGCGGCGGCCAGCGCGAAACCGCCGGTGAAGCACTGGCCGATCAACCCCACGCCTTTACCCGGTGTCGAGGCGTTCAGGTCGCGGGCCAGCGCGCGCAGGAACTGGGTGACCGGACGCTGCTTGTCAGTGGCGAACGCCGCGAATTCCCTTGCCACGCACGCCCATGCGAGGCTCGCCGCGATGGAACCGACCGTCTTGGCCTTGCCCGGCTCGCCGAACAGCGACGGCATGGCGACGGTGAATCCGTTGTTCACCAAGTGGTTTCCCAGCGCCAGCACACCCGGGTGGATTCCCGGGATCTCGGGAATCAGCACCACACCGGGGCCGTCGCCCTTGCGGTACACGTCATGGGTGAGGCCGCCACCGGTGAACGGCGTCGCTGCCCATCCGGTCAGATCGGCTTCTGGTGCGTTCACTTGCTGTCCTATCTCGTCGTCGGCAGCGGCGGCTGGGACTGCGTCGCCGCTGCCAGAACCCGGAATTCATTGGAGTTGCCTGCACCGGTGATCGCCAGTTGTGCGGCACCCACCCGGGTCGTCCACACCGGCTCAGCGTCGCCGTGATACACCACCCAGCTGGTGCCGTCGACATCAACCGCGCCGGTCGGGTGCATGCCGGGGTGGATCGAGCCGACCAGCTGCTGTTCGTCGGCGTTGCTCTGCGTCAGGCTGACATACATCCCGGTCGGGCTCAGGTATCCGACCGTGGAGGTCACCGCGCGCAGGCGCTGCGCCGGGTTGGCCGGGTCCGTCCGCCCGTCGGTAATGCTGCCCCGGCCACCCGAGTTGGGCTGCCACCCCTCTGGCAACTGCGGCAGCCGAACCGGGAACCCCAGCGTCTGGGCGTCGGCATCCAGGGCGGCGACGTCGTCGTAGAACGGCACCGGCCCGCTCGTCGTCCCGGTTGGCTGAAACGAGCACATCCCGGCCAGACCGGCCAACAGGATGCAGGCCACCACCAGCGGCGCGATCGAGAAGAACATGTCGCGGCCGTCGTGCAGCAGCCGCGGTTTGGCCGGCCTGGCCGTGGGTTGCAGCTGAGAGGTCACCCGGTCAGTATCCCAGCTCGCCACGGCCGATACGGCTCTGGGAGAATCAGGAACCATGACGGGCCCATCTCGCCGTGAAGCCCCGGACCGCAACCTGGCCATGGAGCTGGTGCGGGTCACCGAGGCCGGCGCGATGGCCGCCGGCCGCTGGGTGGGCCGGGGCGACAAGGAGGGTGGCGACGGTGCCGCCGTCGACGCGATCCGCGAGCTGGTGAACTCGGTGTCGATGCGCGGCGTGGTCGTCATCGGGGAGGGCGAGAAGGACCACGCGCCGATGCTCTACAACGGCGAGCACGTCGGCAACGGCGAGGGTCCGGCCTGCGACTTCGCGGTGGACCCCATCGACGGCACCACGCTGATGAGCAAAGGCATGCCCAACGCCATCTCGGTGCTGGCGGTGGCCGATCGCGGGACGATGTTCGACCCGTCGGCGG
>NZ_JBYCKY010000701.1:0-3735 GCF_057473605.1 Mycobacterium sp. TH-M82
TCGCCGCGGCCATCGACGCGCTGCGCCGGCCGCAACGTCGCCGCGGCATGGCGGTGATCATCAGCGACTTCCTCGGCCCGATCAACTGGATGCGCCCACTGCGCGCGATCGCGGCCCGCCACGAGGTGCTGGGCATCGAGGTGCTGGACCCGCGTGACGTCGAGTTGCCCGACGTCGGCGACGTCATCCTGCAGGACACCGAATCCGGGGTCACCCGCGAGTTCACCATCGACGCGCAACTGCGCGACGACTTCGCCCGGGCCGCGGCCGGCCACCGCGACGACGTGGCGCACACACTGCGCAGCTGCGAAACACCGCTGCTCTCGCTGCGCACCGACTCCGACTGGATCGCCGACATCGTCCGGTTCGTCGAGTGGCGCCGTCGTGGGGCACTGGCGGGGATCTAGTGCCATGACCCTGCCGCTACTCGGGCCGATGACGCTGGCCGGCTTCGCCCACCCGTGGTTCTTCCTGTTCCTGCTCGTCGTCGGTGGCCTGGCCGCGCTGTCCATCATCATGCAGGTCGTCCGGCAGCGGCGGATTCTGCGGTTCGCCAACATGGAACTGCTGGAAAGCGTGGCGCCCAAGGCACCGACCCGGTGGCGGCACCTCTCGGCGGTCCTGCTGCTGGGCTCGCTGCTGCTGTTCACGGTCGCGATGGCCGGTCCGACGCACGACATCCGGATCCCGCGTAACCGCGCGGTGGTGATGCTGGTGATCGACGTGTCCCAGTCGATGCGCGCCACCGACGTCCAACCCAGCCGGCTGGCTGCGGCGCAGGAGGCGGGCAAACAGTTCGCCGACGAGCTGACACCGGGTATCAACCTGGGTCTGATCGCCTACGCCGGCACCGCGACCGTGCTGACGTCACCGACCACCAACCGCGAAGCCACCAAGGCCGCGATCGACAAATTGCAGTTGGCCGACCGCACCGCGACAGGGGAGGGCATCTTCACCGCGCTGCAGGCCATCGCCACGGTGGGCGCGGTGATCGGCGGCGGCGACACCCCGCCTCCGGCGCGCATCGTGTTGCTGTCCGACGGCAAGGAGACCGTGCCGTCCAACCCGGACAACCCCAAGGGCGCGTTCACCGCGGCGCGCACCGCCAAAGACCAGGGGGTTCCGGTGTCGACGATCTCGTTCGGCACGCCGTACGGATATGTCGAGATCAATGACCAGCGCCAACCGGTCCCCGTCGACGACGCCTCGCTGAAGAAGATCGCCGACCTGTCCGGCGGCAACGCCTACACCGCATCCAGCCTGGGCCAGCTCAAGGAGGTCTACGCGACGCTGCAGGACCAGATCGGCTACGAGACGATCAAGGGCGACGCCAGCGTCGGCTGGCTGCGGTTGGGCTCGCTGGTGCTGATGCTGGCGGCGCTGGTGGCGCTGCTGCTCAATCGGCGATTGCCGACGTGACGACCGATTGCAGTTTTGGGTGCAGCGCACGACGAGTCGGTTTCGGCGTTGCGCTGATGAGGCGATAAGTTGACCGGGTGACGGACACCCAGGCAGCTGCTGAAAACCACACGCGACCACCGTTCGTGTCGCGGTCGGTGCTGGTCACCGGTGGAAACCGGGGGATCGGGCTGGCGATCGCGCAGCGGCTGGCCGCCGACGGGCACAAAGTGGCCGTGACCCATCGCGGGTCCGGTGTGCCGGACGGGCTGTTCGGGTTAGCGTGCGATGTCACCGACTCCGCCGCCGTCGACGCCGCGTTCACCGCGGTCGAGGAGCACCAGGGCCCGGTCGAGGTGCTGGTGGCCAACGCCGGTGTCGCCGCGGACGCATTCCTCATGCGGATGAGCGAGGAGAAATTCGAAAAGGTCATCGACGCGAACTTGACCGGCGCATTCCGGGTAGCCCGGCGTGCGGCGCGCAACATGGTCAAGAAGCGGTTCGGCCGGATGATCTTCATCGGTTCGGTCTCCGGCTCCTGGGGCATCGGCAACCAGGCCAACTACGCGGCGTCCAAGGCCGGCCTGATCGGTATGGCCCGCTCGATCGCCCGGGAGCTTTCCAAGGCGTCGGTCACCGCCAACGTGGTGGCCCCGGGCTACATCGACACCGACATGACCCGTGCGCTGGATGAGCGGGTCCAGGCCGGGGCGCTGGACTTCATCCCGGCAAAGCGGATCGGCACCGCCGACGAGGTCGCCGGGGTGGTCAGCTTCCTGGCGTCCGAAGACGCCAGCTACATCTCCGGGGCCGTGATCCCCGTCGACGGCGGCATGGGCATGGGCCATTGAAAGGAGGGGCAGGGACCGACATGACAGGTTTTCTGGACGGCAAGCGCATCCTGGTCACCGGGATCATCACCGACTCGTCCATTGCGTTCCACATCGCCCGGGTGGCTCAGGAGGCGGGTGCGCAGCTGGTGTGCACCGGGTATCAGCGGATGCGGCTGATCGACCGCATTCTCGATCGGTTGCCGCAGAAGCCACCGCTGCTCGAGCTCGACGTGCAAGACGACAAGCACCTGGACACCCTCGCCGACCGGGTCACCGAGGTGATCGGGGCGGGCAACAAACTCGACGGTGTCGTGCACTCGATCGGCTTCATGCCACCCAGCGGGATGGGAATAAACCCGTTCTTCGACGCGCCATTCGAGGATGTCGCGAAAGGTATTCACATCTCCGCGTTTTCGTACGCATCGCTGGCCAAGGCGCTGCTGCCGATCATGAACCGCGGCGGCAGCATCGTGGGTATGGACTTCGACCCCACCCGGGCGATGCCGGCCTACAACTGGATGACGGTGGCCAAGAGCGCACTGGAATCGGTGAACCGGTTCGTCGCACGCGAGGCCGGTCCGCACGGGGTGCGATCGAACCTGGTCGCGGCGGGGCCGCTCCGGACGCTGGCGATGAGCGCGATCGTCGGCGGTGCGCTCGGCGACTCGGCCAGCGACCAGATCCGCTTGCTCGAAGAGGGCTGGGATCAGCGGGCGCCGCTCGGCTGGAACATGAAAGACGCGACGCCGGTAGCGAAGACGGTGTGCGCGTTGCTCTCCGACTGGCTGCCGGCCAGCACCGGCACGGTCGTCTACGCCGACGGCGGCGCCCACACCCAGCTGCTCTAAATGGAATTCGATGCCGTTCTGCTGCTGTCCTTCGGCGGACCAGAGGGACCCGAGCAGGTGCGGCCGTTCCTGGAGAATGTGACCCGCGGTCGCGCGGTGCCCCCGGATCGCCTTGACGCCGTCGCCGAGCACTACCGGCATTTCGGCGGGGTTTCTCCGATCAATGCGATCAACCGCGCGTTGGTCGACCAGTTGCGCACGGAATTGAATCTGCCCGTCTACTTCGGCAACCGCAACTGGCAACCTTACGTCGAGGACACCGTAGCGGCAATGGCCGACAACCGGATTCGCCGCGCTGCGGTGTTCCCCACCTCGGCATGGGGCGGGTATTCCGGCTGTACCCAATACGCCGAGGACATCGGCCGGGCGCGCGATGCGGTCGGGGAGCGCGCGCCGGAACTGGTCAAGCTGCGCCAGTATTTCGACCATCCGCTCTTCGTGGAGATGTTCGCCGATGCGATCGCCGCTGCCGCCGAGAACCTACCTGCCGGACTGCGTGATGACGCCCGGCTGGTGTTCACCGCACACTCGGTACCGGTTGCCGCCGACGAGCGGTACTGCCGGCTCTACAGCCGCCAGGTCGGCTATGCCGCAAGGCTGGTCGCCGCCGCGGCAGGATACCCGCGATACGACCAGGTCTGGCAGTCGCGCTCCGG
>NZ_JBYCKY010000702.1:0-1743 GCF_057473605.1 Mycobacterium sp. TH-M82
TAACTTCGCGAACTTCCGGTGCGCCGGCAGCGCCGGCAATACGCTGAGCATCATGGCAGCTGCTCTTCGCAAACCGAAGGTGGTGGTGCTCGGCGGAGGGTCCTGGGGCACCACCGTCGCATCCATCTGTGCCCGGCGCGCGCCGACCCTGCAGTGGGTGCGCTCGGAGCAGACTGCGGACGACATCAACGACAACCACCGCAACCACCGCTACCTCGGTAACGAGGTGGTGCTGTCCGAGACGCTGCGTGCCACCACGGACTTCGTCGAGGCCGCGGGCACCGCCGACGTCGTCGTGATGGCCGTGCCCTCGCACGGGTTCCGCGGGGTGCTCGAGGAACTGGCCGCCGAACTGCGGCCGTGGGTGCCGGTGGTGTCGCTGGTCAAGGGCCTGGAACAGGGCACCAACATGCGGATGTCGCAGATCGTCGACGAGGTGCTGCCCGGGCATCCGGCGGGCATTCTTGCCGGCCCTAACATCGCCCGCGAGGTGGCCGAAGGCTATGCGGCGGCCGCGGTGCTGGCGATGCCGGACCAGCATTTGGCCGCAGAGCTCGCATTTTTGTTCCGCACCAGGCGTTTCCGGGTCTACACCACCGACGATGTGACCGGTGTCGAGCTGGCCGGCGCGTTGAAGAATGTCTATGCCATCGCCGTCGGGATGGGCTACTCGCTGGGGATCGGCGAGAACACCCGGGCCATGGTGATGGCTCGTTCGGTGCGCGAGATGGGCAAGCTCGGCGAGGCGATGGGCGGGGCCCGCGACACGTTCGCCGGCCTGGCCGGCATGGGCGATTTGATCGTCACCTGCACCAGCCAGCGCAGCCGCAACCGCTATGTCGGTGAACAACTCGGGGCGGGCAAGGCGATCGACGAGATCATCGCGTCGATGAGCCAGGTCGCCGAGGGGGTCCGGGCGGCCAGCGTGGTCATGGAGTTCGCCGGACAGTTCGGGCTCACCATGCCAATCGCCCGCGAAGTCGACGGTGTGGTCAACCACGGCTCCAACGTCGAGCAGGCCTACCGCGGGCTGATGGTCGAAACACCCGGGCATGAGGTGCACGGCACCGGGTTCTGACGTTCAGGGCCTTCGCCGCGTGGGCGAACATTGCGCGATCAGCGCATCGAGGTTTTCCCGAACGCGCTCGGCGGCAATACCGATCGAGGGCGGATAGACCATGATGTGGTCCAGGACGCCCTCGTAGCGACACAACCCGGCGCGGACGTCGGCGGCGGTTCCCGCGACGCCCATGGTGTCGATCATCCCGTCGGAGACCGCGTCGAACATCGCCGGAAAGTCACGCCGGGCGAACGCTTCGCGGATCACCTGACCCTCCTTGGCGAAACCGTTGACGTCGAGCACCGTGTCGTAGGTCTTGACCGAGGAGTAGAAGGCGATCTGCTGGGCGAGTTCGCGCCGCGCCACCTCGGGGTCGTCGTGGATCGAACACATCACCATCGAGATGATCTCGACGTCTTCTGCGTTGCGGCCGGCGTGCGCGGCGCCTTTGGCGATCGCCGGCTTGACGACCTCCTCGACGTATGTGGTGGTGAACAGCGGGTGACCGGCCAACCCGTCGGAAACCCGGCCGGCGGCCTCGCACATCCGGGGGCGCACACCGGCGGTGATGATCGGGATGTCGCGCATGGGTGGCGCGACGCGCTCGGTCGGGACCAGGTTCATCCGGTAGAAGCGGCCCTCGTGCCGGATCGGGCCCTCATGCAGGTTCCAGATACGGCGCA
>NZ_JBYCKY010000703.1:0-7580 GCF_057473605.1 Mycobacterium sp. TH-M82
CGCGGCGGGTGTGGCGGTGGTGCGCAGCTACGGCATGAGCGAGACCGCCGGCGGTTGCGTCTACGACGGCGTCCCGCTGGACGGGGTCCGGCTGAGTATCGCGACCGGCGGCCGGGTGGTGATCGGCGGCGCGACCCTGGCCAGCGGCTACCGCAACCCGATCGATCCCGACCCGTTCGCCGAGGCAGGCTGGTTTTGGACCGACGACCTTGGCGCGCTGGATGATTCGGGGAAACTGCAGATTCTGGGGCGGGCCGACGACGCGATCAGCACCGGCGGCCTGACGGTGCTACCCGAGCCGGTGGAGGCCGCGCTGCGCACCCACCCGGCGGTGACCGACTGCGCGGTGTTCGGGGTCGCCGATGACCGGTTGGGCCAGCGGGTGGCCGTCGCGGTGGTGCCCGCCGGGGCGACACCACCCACGCTGGCGGTGCTGCGCGCGCACGCCGCAGCATCGATCGAGGGCACCGCCGCACCCCGGGAACTGCATGTCGTCGACGCGCTGCCACGACACGGTATCGGCAAGGTGGACCGGAAAGCGTTGGCGCGCCGATTCGGCGGGTGCCGCGAGCAATAGCCTCGCTGCGGCGTCAGGTCCTCGTCAGCGCCCCACGATCCGGCAACGCCTCCGGCAATCCGAGCATCGTGATCGCGTTGCCCCGGATGATTTTGTGGACGTCGGTGTCAGGCAGCCCGGCAAGCGCCTGTTGCGCATAGGGCAGGGAGTTCGGGAAGGTCGAGTCGTTGTGCGGATAATCGGTCTCGAACGTGATCTGGTCGATGCCGATGTAGTCGCGGACGCGGACGCCGAAGTCGTCGGCGAAAAAGCAGCCGTACACCCGTCCAGCCATGTAACTGCTCGGCGGCTCGGTAATGCAGGGATCCAGTTGATCGGTTGCCGAGTGGCGGTCGAAGATGCGATCCATCCGCTCCAGAAGGAACGGTATCCAGCCTATCTGGCCCTCGGAGAGGGCGATCTTCAAGTTCGGAAATCGCACCATGACTCCCGACAAAAGCCAATCGGCAAGTGCGATCTGGCTGTTCGTGCTCGTCAACGAGACGGTCACAGCCGGCGGCGCGTCGGGTGAGCTGGTCGCGAAGCTCGACGACGAACCTATGTGCATGCACACCACCGTCTGCGTCTCGTCGCATGATCGCAGCACCGGATCCCAATACCGGTCGGCGTCATGGATGCTCGGCAACCCGAGAGCCGACGGCATCTCCGAGAACGACACTGCTCGCACCCCCCGCTCGGCATTACGACGGATCTCGGCCGCGGCGGCATCGGGGTCCCACAGTGGGATGAGGCACAGCGGGATCAGGCGGCCGCCGCTCTCGCCAGACCACTCTTCCACCATCCAGTCGTTGTAGGCGGTGACACAGGCCATTGCCAACGCTTTGTCGCGCGCCTCATTGAACGTCTGGCCGCAGAACCTCGGAAAGGTGGGGAAGCACATCGACCGCTCGACGTGGTTGGCGTCCATGTCGGCCAGCCGCTCGGGCAGTGAGTAATAACCCGGACGCATGTCGGCGAAACGTACTGGCGTGCTTGACATTTCTTCGGGTGACTTTCCGGCGCATGCCGTGGCCCCGCAGATGACGACACGCAAATCTTCGAAAGCCCAGAAATCAGTCACCGGGCCGTCGGCGGCGGGCCGATATGGCCAGTGGCGGCCCTCGACTGAGTACTCCCAGGGCAGGCTGATGACGTGCGGCGCGCTTTCGCGGAACCTTGACGGCAACCACCGCAGAAACAGATCCGGCGGCTCGACGACGTGGTCGTCGACCGAGATTATCGGAGGAATATTCGGGACATCTTGCATGCCATCCGACCATAGTCGGGCTGGCGTTGGGCTGAGGGCGGGTCGGCCTGCTTTAGTGGCGGTCACCACCGAAGCCACCGCCGCCGAAGCCGCCGTGCGAGCCGCCGCCGAAGCCGCCATGCGATTCGCCGCCAAAGCCACCACCAAAACCACCGTGCGAACCGCTACCACCGGGCCCGCTGCTGCCGGAGCCGCTCCCGATCCCTCCTGCGCCGGTGCTGTTGTCACCGGAACCAGCGCCAGCGGACCCGCCGTTGCCAGACCCGCTGCCGCCGACGACCCCGCCACCGACGGGACTGGAGGGCTCGGTCTTGCCGCCAACCCCTGGGATGCCGATGACCGGT
Organism: Mycobacterium sp. TH-M82; assembly: GCF_057473605.1. NCBI lineage: Bacteria > Bacillati > Actinomycetota > Actinomycetes > Mycobacteriales > Mycobacteriaceae > Mycobacterium > Mycobacterium sp. TH-M82. The sequence continues at coordinate 2,168 of NZ_JBYCKY010000703.1, forward strand.
ATCGGCGGCACGACGGTACCGGGATTGGCGGCCGGTGGTTGGGGTGCCGCCAGCGGGTGGGGAGCCACAAGCCCGGGCATGAACTTCCCCGGCACCGGCGGGGGCGGTGGTTGCACCGGCGGCGCAGCGACCTCGCCCTCATCGGCATCGTTGCCGAAATCGGCTTCATCGGCTCCGCCGTACACCCCCGGTGGCTCATCTTCCATCGAGTAGGCCAACTGCGAGTCGGCGCCGGCCGCCGCGACTGCCAGCATGGTGGCCGTCTCGGCTGGCATGGCGGAAGCAGCCGCCGTCACCGGGTCCGGCGCCGCCGCGGCGCCCTGAGCGGTTTCAACGTGAGAACCGTCGCCGGCCGGCAGTTTCCCGGCGAGCGTATCGGCCTCCGGCACTACCGTGACGTTCTCAACACCCGAGTGGTCCAACGCCTGGCACAGCTGATCGGCTAATTGCTGATCTGACCAGCACAGCCGGGTGGCGACCAACCGGTGGCCCTCACCGGCGAGCAGCCGCTTCGTGCCGGCCACCGTCTCGGTGAGTTTCTCGATCGGTTGAGACGCCAAGTCCAGCACCGACTGGTCGAGCACGCCATGACCACCGGGACCCGATTCGACCAGCGCCAAGCGGGCAAATGGACCGGCCACCGCCACGCCCAACGCGACGTCCATCGCGCTTCTCCTTCCACTCCTTCCACCACCGATTGATCCGCCAGTCTAGCCAGGGTCTCGGACAGCAACACCCGCGATCATCGCTGACCAGCGGCGGTTATTGTGAGCCGGTGATTGGTGACGCCACCCGCCGGTGGGAGATCGGCCGCGATGTAACCGGCGGCGTGCTTTTGTGCAGTGCGTTGGTCCTCCCGTGGAATCTGTATTTCGGCGCCGGCATACCTGAGCGCCGCGCTGCGGTGTTCACGGCTTTGGCGTTGGCGACTCTGCTCTGCCTGGGGTCCATCGCCGTAACCTACGTGGGTCGCTGGCAGATATCCGGTGCCGGTTTCAACCCGGCGCTCCTCGGCCGGCTGCGCTTGGCGCTCAACATCCCGTATCTGCTGCTGGTGCTTGCTTTTGTGGTGTTCGATGCGATCCAGACGGTTCGCTATGGCGGCAGCGACCACGCGCCGGGTGGTGTGGGACCCGGCGCATGGCTGGGGCTCGCCGGTGCGTTGTTGACCGCGCAGCCGGTACTCACCGGCGATGCCGACGGCGGCCGATTCGGCAAGTGGATGCTGTCGGCGCGGATTCTGGGCTGCGCATCGATAGCCGGCGCCGCACTGGGAGTAGCGTTCAACCTCTACTTCCCGGTGCGCTACGTGCTGCCGGGTTTCGACCAGGCTGCTATTGCGATCGTCACGACCGCCGTGGTGTACGGGGCAGTGTCGTGGATCGCCGTCGTCGTCGCGTCCGGGTGGATTCTACAGCGCGGCAGGCCGTCTCAGATCGCAACCATCGCACTCGGGGTGTCGACACTGGTTGCGGGTCCGCTGGTGTGGAGCTTGCCGGTCGGGCGTGACATCGACGCATTCCACGGCATCTCGCAGAACACGTCGCAGACGGGTGTCGGTTTCGAGGGTTACCTGGTGTGGGCGGCCGCGGCGGCGATCTTCGCCGTGCCGACGTTGCATAACTCCGTCACCGCACGGCCGGCTGAGAGCGCCTGGCTTGCCGCGACCCGGAAAGTCCTGTTCCTCATCGTCGTATGGTGTGTCGGGTCGCTGGTGATGCGTGTCACCGACCTCGTTATCTCGGTGGGCGTGGATCTCCCGTTACGCGAGACCGCAGTGATGGCGGCATTCGATTTGGTTACCGCGGTGCTCGCGGTCCGGCTTCGCATCAACCTGGCCAACCGCGCATTCCGGCCGGCGGCCATCTGGTCAATGTGCGTGTTGCTTTTCGGGTTGACGATCTCACGCATCGTGGTCGGTGTCGATCTGGCGCCCCTCCTCACGCCTTCGCAGCAAGCCACGGTGCTGGCTAACCCGGTCTACGGCAACGCCTTTGCCCAGCAGATCACCAGCACGTTCGATGTGGTGCTGTGCGTGCTGGCACTGTACAGCCTGGTGACAGCCATCGTCGTCGTGCGATCCCGCGACGTCCGCAACCTTCGCGCACCCACCGCGTAGTCACACGGCGCGGTTATGGTGAGCGGGTGATTCGCCGGGTGACATGGCGATGGGACATCGGCCGCGACACAACCGCCGGCGTGCTGTTGTGCGCCGGGTTGTTCTTGTCGTGGAACCTGTATTTCGGCTTTGGCATACCGGACAGCCGCACGGCGGAGCGATCCAGACCGTTCACTACGCCGGAAGCGGCCAGGTTCCGGGTGGTATGGGTCCGGGCTCTTGGCTGGGGATCGCCGGTGCGCTGCTGGCCGCACAACCGGCGGCGCTCGAAACCACCTCCGGCGGCGACTCGCTGGGCGGCTGGCTGCTGTCGGCCCGGATCCTGGGCTGGGCGTCGATCGGCGGCGCCGGGTTGAGCGTGCTGTTCAACCTGTAGTGGCGGATCACCTGCGCGGTGGCGGGGTACGCGGTGTGGCTTCGCATCAACCTCGCCAACCGCTCACTTCCGCCCGCTGCTGTCTGGCTAATGTGCGCTGTGCTTTTCGGGTTTGCCGTCTCGCGCGTCGTGGTCGGTGTCGGCTTGGCGCCCCGCTTCGGGGATTCGCAGCGCAGCGTGGCGCTGGCTAACCCGGTCTACGGAAACGACCTTGCTCAGCAGATCACCAGCACCTTCGACGTGGTGCTCTGCGCCCTGGCGCTATGCTGCCTCGTGGTGGCGATCGTCGTCGTCCCGCAATACCGCATGGCCGTCGGCGACGCCTCGGAACCGCCATCGCCAAGGATCTTCCGTTCCGCGGAGTCCCACGCACCCAGAATCTTTCGGAAGACGGATATTCCGGCACCGCATGGGCGCCACGAGGCCTGAGCCCTCGCCTACGGCAAGTCGAAGGGAAGTTGGATGCCCTCGTGCGGCAGGCAGTGTGTGCAGGTGCGCTGATCGCTGAGCCGCTCGATCGCCTCGCACACCAGCTTTTTGAAGGGCCCGATGTTCTTGGCGAACTCGGCGAACACGTCGATGGCCTTCACCCCGGTTCCGGCGTCGATGCCGGCATCCAGGTCGGTCACCAAAGCGATAGTGGCATAACATATCTCCAATTCACGAGCCAACACCGCCTCCGGATAGCCGGTCATGTTGACCAGGCCGAAGCCGGCCGCGGCGAACCACTGGCTTTCGGCACGGGTGGAAAATCGCGGCCCCTGGATCACCACCATGGTGCCGCCGTCGACGACAGCGGGCAGCCCGGTGGCGGCGGCCCGCAACACCGGGCAATACGGATCGGCGAACTCGACGTGCACACCGCCGGAGTCGAAGTAGGTGTCGGCGCGGCCGCGGGTGCGGTCCACCAGTTGGTCCGGCACCACCACCGCCCCGGGCGGCAGGTCGGCGGTCAGGCTGCCGGCCGCACACGGTCCGAAGACTCTCCGCACCCCCAGCGCGCGCAGCGCCCACATGTTGGCCCGGTAGGGCACCGTGTGCGCCGAATATTGGTGCTGCGCGCCGTGCCGCGGCAAGAACGCCACTTCACCGTTGCCCACGGTGCCCACCGTGAGTGCGGCGCTGGGCTGGCCGTAGGGGGTGTCCAAGCTGACCCGGCGTGCGTCGGGGCCGAAGAACGAGTAGAAGCCGCTGCCGCCGATCACCCCGATCATGGCGATCATTGTCCGATACCCGCATGGAAAGATCGTGCGGTGGCCAGCATTGCGCAGTGGATCGAGGGGGCGCGGCCGCGGACGCTGCCCAACGCGGTGGCTCCGGTGCTCGCAGGCACCGGCGCGGCGGCCTGGCTGGGTGCCGCGATGTGGTGGAAGGCGCTGCTGGCGTTGGTCGTCGCGGTGGCGCTGATCGTCGGGGTGAACTTTGCCAACGACTACTCCGACGGCATCCGCGGCACCGACGACGAGCGCACCGGACCGGTGCGGCTGGTGGGTTCGCGGCTGGCGACTCCGCGGTCGGTGCTGGCCGCCGCGCTCACGGCGCTGGCCGTCGGCGCGGTGGCCGGGCTGGCGCTGGCGCTGGTCAGCGCGCCGTGGCTGCTGGCGGTGGGCGCCGTCTGCCTTGCCGCGGCGTGGCTGTACACCGGCGGCCCAAAGCCTTACGGGTATGCGGGGCTCGGTGAGGCAGCGGTGTTCGTGTTCTTCGGTCTGATCGCGGTGCTGGGCACCCAGTACACCCAGGCGCTGCAGGTGGACTGGGTAGGCGTGACGCTGGCAGCGGCGACCGGAGCGTTGTCGTCGGCGGTGCTGGTAGCCAATAATCTGCGCGACATCCCCACCGACGCTCGGGCCGGCAAGACCACCTTGGCGGTACGCCTCGGCGACGCCCGGACCCGGCTGTTGTATCAGGCGCTGCTGGCGCTGGCCGGTCTGCTCACCCTGATGTTGATGCTGGCCACGCCGTGGTGCGCAGCCGGGCTGGTCGCCGCTCCGCTGGCGGTGCGGGCGTCGGTGCCGGTGCGCACCGGGCGGGCTGGGCGTGAGTTGATCCCGGTGCTGCGTGACACCGGGCTGGCGATGCTGGGGTGGGCGATCACCGTAGCTGCCGCGTTGACTTTCGGTCGATGACGCCGGTTTAGCCGGCCGGCACACCACCAGTCCCATCGTTTCCCGACACACCCGGCGAATCAGTCCGGGTCGTGCGGCGTCTCGCCGCGCAGCCGGGCCCGCAGCTGCTCTCGGTCCCGCCGCCGGCGCTCGACGGCCAGCGCCAGGCCGGCGGTGGCGCGTCGGCGCAGCGGGCTGAAGACCCACATGCCCAGTGGCAGCGCGACGATCAGCGCGAACAATACCGCGACGATCACCGGGAAATCGCGCACTCCGAGCAGCCGCCCCAGCACGTAGATCACCGCGCTGAGCACGATCACCAACACCAGCCGCGCCGCCGCATACAGCAGCACATCCATCACGGCGCGGCCCGCGGAGACCCGACCCATCACAGCTCGACCCTACTGGCGAACCCGGCCACGGTCGGCGACGCGGCCGTCGGGCCCAACCGCGCAACCTCGGCTGGTGAATCAGCCGCGGTATATTCAGCCCCAGGAGGTGTCGAGTGCTCTACCTGCTCCTCGTCCTGGTTCTGGGGACACTGCTCTATGTCGGTTGGCGCGCTGCCCGTTCGCAGGCCACCCGGCCGAAGACCCGGGTGATCGGACCCGACGACGACCCGGAGTTCCTGTGGCGACTGGGCCGAGGCGACAACAACCCGAAGGGCTGAGCCGGTCCGTCAGACGAAGTGCTGGTTGGACCGGTCGTCGCCGGGAAACCCGTCCGCGACAATGGCCGCCAGCTCGATCAACGCCTCGCGGGTCTCCCGCTTCAGCCGGCCCAGGTCGATTTCGGCGCCCTCCTCCAGGTGCG
>NZ_JBYCKY010000704.1:0-3820 GCF_057473605.1 Mycobacterium sp. TH-M82
CGACATCACCCCACCGCAACCGCCCTCAGACGGCGATCAGCACACCGGAACGGAGGTCGCCTGAAACACTCCGATCCACAGGTATTGACAATTCCTCCTGCGTGAGGTCCACCGGATGGTCGAGGAGATTGTGGTCGAGGAGGAACTGTTGAGTTTGGTCGACAACGGCCAGTGCCGAGTCGTCAAGCCGTGGGATCAGATGTTGGGCGAAATCAGCGCCGAAACCGCGTCCGATCGCCGAGGGCGCGACCCCGAGGTTGGCGGCATGGATGCCAACGGTTTCCTCGGGATGGGCCTGTGCCCAACGGCTGGCTTGGACCGCCGCGTCGACGAGTCGTTGCACCAGGTCGGGTCGCTCGTCAACCAGCTGAGCGCTGACCGTCCAGACACTGGCATACCGGCTTCGTTGGTCATCGCCGAGATCGGCGAGCACCCGCGCTCCGCTGAGATCTTCTAACTCCGCCGCCCAGGGCAACCAGGTGAACAGCGCATCAACGTTGCCGCTATCCAGGATGTCCCTCTGGTGGCCGGCCACGTCGGGAAACAGGTCAGCGCCTTTGACACTGGCCGCTGCTTCCAGCCGCTCTTCGGGCACGTCGACGCCAGGGCTTTCGATACGCACCAACTCGACGTCGTCGACCCCTATCCCCCCGATGTGCAGGGTCTGCAAAAGTCCCCGCGCCGAGATATTGTCAATACCTGTGGATCGGGGTGTTTCAGGCGACCTCGGTTTCGGTTGTTTCGCCCGGCTCGGGCGGTGTGATGTCGGCGGGGCGTTCGAGTAGCTTGCCTTTGTGGAAGACGGCGCCGGCACGGACGAGGGCGACCAGGTGGGGTGCGTTGACTGCCCGCCAGCGGGCTTGCGCGGCGTCGATGAGCTTGTAGGCCATGGCAATTCCGGCCGCCCGGGATCCCGGGCCCTTGGTGACCTTGGTCCGCAAGCGGACGGTGGCAAACGTTGATTCGATCGGGTTCGTGGTTCTCAAATGGATCCAGTGTTCGGCTGGGTATTTGTAGAATTCCAGGAGCACGTCGGCGTCGTCGACGATCTTGGCGACCGCTTTGGGGTACTTGGCGCCGTAGTCGATCTCGAAGGCCTTGATGGCGACCTGCGCGTGGTCGATGTCCTCGGCGTTGTAGATCTCTTTGATCGCCGCTGATGCTGCCGGGTGCGCCGATTTAGGCAGGCAGGAAAGGACATTGGCCTGTTTGTGGAACCAGCAGCGTTGCTCGCGGGTAGCCGGGAAGACCTCGCGCATCGCCTTCCAGAAGCCCAGTGCACCGTCGCCGACGGCCAGCACCGGCGCGGTCATCCCGCGGCGGCAGCCCCGCAGCAGATCGGCCCACGACTCGGTCGATTCTCGGTATCCGTCGGCCAGGGCGACGAGTTCCTTGCGGCCATCGGAGCGGACCCCGATCATCACCAGCAGGCAGAGCTTCTCCTGCTCGAGGCGGACCTTGAGGTGGATGCCGTCGACCCACAGGTAGACGTAATCGGTGCCCGAGAGGTCACGCTCGCCGAAAGTCTTCGCTTCGTCCTGCCATTGGCTGGTGAGCCGGGTGATCGTCGTGGCCGACAGTCCGGCACTCGAGCCGAGAAACTGCTCCAGCGCCGGACCGAAGTCACTCGTCGAGAGCCCGTGCAGGTACAGCAGTGGCAGCACCTCGGTCATCTGCGGGGACTTGCGTGCCCACGCCGGCAGGATCGCCGAGGAAAACCGTTGCCGCTCACCGGTAACGGCGTCGATGCGCTTGTCGTTGACCCGCGGGGCGGTCACCGTGACCGCACCCGCGGCGGTGAGGATGTCACGTTCGTGGTGATAGCCGTTGCGGACCACCAGACGCCGACCGTTGTCGTCGACCTCACCGGCATGGGCGTCGACGTAGGCGGCTACTTCAGCCTGCAGTGCCGCCGCCAACATCTGCCGCGCACCGTCGCGGACGATCTCATCCAACAACGACCGACCAGCACCGCTGCCGTTCTCGTTGGCTGATTCCGCGTCGTGAACTACCGTGAGCATGGGCGTACCTTCCCAACCAGCGCGCCAACGCCGGTCTTGATCGAGATCCTGTTTCCGTGATGATCATCCTCGGGAAGGTGCGCCCACTTTCACGCCACCTCGCCGAGGCTCATCCACAGGTTCTGATCATTGCTCGGTGGCGACTGCGCATGCTGCCCAACGTGACTGGGCACTCCGGACGCCGCGGCAGCGCGGCACCATGCTGCGAGCTTTGGCGACACTCATGCGAGAGCATACCGAAGAACTCGCGCTGCTCGACGTGGAGTTCACGAGCGCGTTTCGCATGATCGAGACCGTTAAGCCGATGACCCAACCGCCCGCGAGCCCGCTATCAAGGGGAGGCGTCCTGGGTGGCCAGGTAGCCTTCGCCGAACGCGAATGCACCCGAGGCTGAGCGGAACGATCCGGGCGGCGCTGACGATACTTGACTCCAGGTACCCGGGCTTCCGATCGCGCAAGAGTCACCAATTGCGCGGCAGGCCTCACTCGTTCCTCAGGGGAGGTACCCTTTCTGCCATGCAGAGACCGGCGCAAACGCGACAAATGGATCAACTCGGTACCGCTAAACCGCCTCAGTATCCGATCAAGGCTGTCGACAACGCTCTTCGCCTACTTCTACTCCTGGGTGAACGATCAGAGGTCCGTCTTACCGAGGCAAGCGTCTATCTAGACGTGGCATCGTCGACTGCGCATCGGCTGTTATCGATGCTTCAGTATCGCGGTTTCGTCCGCCAGGATCCGATCAGCAAGGCTTATCTGCCCGGACCGGCCTTGACCGGGGTGGCGTTCGCTGTTTTCGCCAGAATGGATATACCGCGCATCGCAGCTCCGATTCTGCGCCAGCTCAGCGATGCGCTGCAGGAAACAGTGCATATCGGGATGCTGGATGGCACGTCGGTCCGCTTCATCGCGGCGCTCGAGAGCCCGTCCGCCGTGCGGGTGGTATCGCGCCTGGGTAGGACCATGCCTGCACACTGCACGTCGACCGGTAAGGCCATGCTTGCCAACTTCTCCGATGAAGAGCTTCACAAACTGTACCCTGACCCAAATTTGGAACAACTCACCCAGAATTCAGTGAGCACCCTCACCCAGTTGTGCGCCGAGTTGGTAGAGGTCAGAAAGAGCGGAGCAATGATCAGAACCTGTGGATCCCGGGCGGGCGTGCCTTCCCGGAAGATGATCTGCAAGGAATCCGAATTCTGATCAAGACCAGCGTTGGCGCGCTGGCGGGAAGGCACGCCCGTGCTCACGGTAGTAGACAACAACGACGACTCCAACGAGACCCGCAATGCGGCCGGTGCGGGCCGGTCGTTGCTCGACCAGATCGTCCGCGACGGTGCCCGGCAGATGCTGGCCGCGGCGTTGCAGGCCGAGGTCGCCGACTATGTAGCCCGGTATGCCGGTGAGGTCGACGAACACGGCCACCGACTGGTGGTCCGCAACGGATACCACGCCGAACGTGAGGTCGTGACCTCGGCGGGTGCGGTGGCGGTGAAGGCGCCCCGCGTGAACGACAAGCGGATCGACCCCGATACCGGCGAGCGCAAGCGGTTCTCCTCGGCGATCCTGCCCGCCTGGGCTCGCAAGTCCGAGCAGGTATCGGAGGTGCTGCCGCTGCTGTACCTGCACGGCCTGTCAACCAGTGACTTCGGGCCGGCGCTCGAACAGTTCCTCGGCACCGGCGCCGGACTGTCCGCATCCTCGATCACCCGGCTCACGGCCCAGTGGCAGGACGAGGCGAAGGCCTTCGGCACCAGGGACCTCTCGCAGGTCGACTACGTGTACCTGTGGGTCGACGG
>NZ_JBYCKY010000705.1:0-2915 GCF_057473605.1 Mycobacterium sp. TH-M82
TTCGAGCAGGCGATGGCGCGTCACGTCGAAAACTATTCCTGCGAGTGGAAAGGGGTGCTGGAGGACCCGGACAAACTAGCCCGGTTCGTGTCCTTCGTCAACGCCCCCGACGCCCCCGACCCCACCGTGGCATTCACCGAACACAACGGACGCAAAACTCCGGTGCTGATCGGCATGCCGCAGTTGCACACCGAGGAGCAATCATGACACTGCGCAACGATACTGCGGTCTGGACCACCGCCTGCGACTACGACCACCTCATTCCGGGCCGCGGGGTGGGTGTGCTGCTCGACGACGGGTCGCAGGCGGCGTTGTTCCGGCTCGACGACGGGACGGTGCGCGCGGTCGGCAACGTGGACCCGTTTTCTGGGGCGGCGGTGTTGTCCCGCGGACTCGTCGGCGATCGCAGCGGCCGGCTGACCGTTGCATCCCCGATCCAAAAGCAGGCGTTCGCCCTCGACGACGGCAGCTGTCTGGACGACCCGCGGGTGTCGGTGCCGGTGTACCCGGCCCGCGTCACACCCGACGGCCACATCGAGGTCGGGCGAGCGGCCTAGCTGAACTCGCCGGTCCCGCATCCCGACGTGGAACCGTCCGGCGATGAGCTGCGCCATCCCCGGGTGAGTGCCCAGCGGTTCGCTGATGAGGTCGGCACCGCAGCGTCGCAGCCGGTCCTGGAACAGTCCGTCGGCCAGCAGGTAAGACGCCACCGCGACCCGGCGCGACGAGCGGCGACGCGCCGCGGCCACCGATTCGGGCACGCTCGGCTCACCAGTGCCGGCAAACGCCAACTCGACCGGTGATCCGATGAGGGCTGACAACAAACGGGCGGTGGTGTGCAGGTCGTTTCGTGCCAGCGGGTCCGACGTGCCCGCTGCGGCCAGGATCACCGAATCGCGCGGATGCCAACCAGATTGGAACAGGCAGTCGGCGACGAGCCGAACTACCCGGCGGGTCGGCCCCAGGGCGGGCGTGACGGTGACATCTGGGTGCCCGCTGGCGGCGACGTGGGCAGGAAGATCGGCGCAGACGTGGTACCCACCCGACAGGAAGGCCGGCACCACGATGGCCGGTCGGCCGACGTCCGCCGTTGCAGCGAGGACTTCACTCGGGGTGGGACCCAGCACGTCGACGAATGCCACCGGCACCGCCTGGTGCAGCAGTGCGGCGACCCGCTGCGCAAGGTCGCCGATCATGGCGGCCCCGGTCGCTTTGCGGGTGCCGTGCGCGACCAGGAGCAGAGTCATGCCGCACCCGAGCGTTCGTCGATCGCCAACCGGTAACCGCGTTTGATTACGGTAGCGACAATTTTCTTGTCGCCCAGGCTGGTCCGCAGTCGTAGCACCGCGGTCTCCACTGCATGGGTGTCGGAGCCGTTGCCCGGCAACGCTCGTAACAGCTCGCTGCGGGGGACCACGGTGCCCGGATGTTGTGCGAGCGCTCGCAGGGTGGCCATCGGTGCCGGGGGCAGCGGCTTGACCACGTCGTCGACCACCACGCAGCTGCTGCGGATCTGGATCCGGTGCCCGGCCGCGCGGATGGTGTGGGCGAGCTGGGCCGGCAGCTCGTGGGCGATGTGGCGGGCCAACGCACCCAACCGCATCCGCCGCGGCGATGACGTCAGGATACCCAGCCGGGTCAGCGGGCTGGCGGTGACCGGACCCACGCACATTGCGTAGACGTCGGAACGCAGCGCGCCGAGCAGTTCGTCGAGGATGCCGAGTTCGCCGGCGCGGGTCAGCGTCGCCACCACCGCCGGTGCGGAGGTGAAACTGACGGCGTCGAACTGGCGTTGCGCGATTTGAGTGACCAGCTGATCGAACTCTCCGCCCAGTGATGCCACCCGCCATCGGTACACCCGGAAGGGTACGACATCGGCGCGGGCGGCCTGCAGCTCGTCGAGCAGTTCCGGAACCGGATCCCAGTCGTCAGTGGCGCCGTGCAGCTGCACGGCGATACGCTGGCCGGTGACCCCGGATTTCCGCAGGTAGCTGAGCACCTCGCGGGCCGACTCGGAGTCTGGACACCATTCCTCGGCCAATCCGGCGGCGCGCAGCGCGCCGGTGGCCTTGGGTCCCCGCGACACGATTCGGGCACCGGCCAGCGCGGCGAGCAGGTCGCTGGCCAGGCCCCACCCGTCCGCGGCGGCGATCCAGCCGCGAAACCCGATCGCGGTCGTCACGATCAGGATGTCCGGTGGGCGGGCGACCAACGCCTCGGTATTGCGCTGCAGTTCGGCGTCGTCGGACAGATTGACCATGCTGATAGCGGGAGCCGCGCAGACCGTGGCGCCGTGGCGGCGCAGCAGCGAACACAGCTCGCCGGCCCGGCGGGTGGACGTCACCGCAACCCGGTAACCGCTGAGCGGAGCCCGGTCCGGTTGCTTCATCTATCCAGGTGTAGGCGATGCTGATTTCGCGTCCGTTACCGGGCAATTGCCGAGGCGTTGCCGTGCGGGACCGTCAGGGCCGCGGCTGGCTGTCCGCTGGCCGAACGGCAGCTCCCCGCTGCATTACCAGACGTCGCCGTCACGCCAGTCGCAGGCCAATCCGGCCGTGGTGTCCAGGACCTCCGGTTCGGGACCGACCGGCTCGACTGGCAGCACGAACACCGTCGCGTCGGCTGCGGCGGTGCGGACCGGACCGGTCGGAGCCAGCACCGACGTCGGCCCACGCCACGGCAGCCAGCCGCGGGAGGTGTAGAGCCGGCGACTGATCTCCGCCGAGCTGAGCGCGCCGAGCTGGTATCCGCCCCGGATCACCTGCTCGCAGGCGTCCAGCACCGCGGTGGCCAAGCCCTGCCCGCGCCAGGCTTGGCACACAGCAACCGCTTCGACGTAACCGCACCGCAGCGACCTGCCCCGGTAGAGCAGGCGGCGCTGCACCACCGCGCCGTGCGCGATGAGCGCGCCGTGT
>NZ_JBYCKY010000706.1:0-6374 GCF_057473605.1 Mycobacterium sp. TH-M82
TCATCGAAAGCGGGCTGGCCCGGATGTACGGCGAGAACCCGGAGAACGTGTACTTCTACATCACCGTCTACAACGAGCCCTACCGGCAGCCGGCGGAACCGGAGAACCTGGACGTCGACGGCCTGCTGCGCGGCATGTACCGCTACCGAGCGGCCGGCGAGAAGCGCACCAACACCGCCCACATCCTGGCGTCCGGGGTGGCGATGCCCGAAGCACTTCGGGCTGCGGGCCTTCTCGCCGACTGGGACGTGGCCGCCGACGTATGGTCGGTGACCAGCTGGACTGAACTGAACCGCGACGGGGTGGCCGTCGAGCGAGCGAAGCTGCGCCACCCGGAACGCCCGGCCGGGCAGGCGTACGTGACCCGGGCCCTGGCGGGTGTGACGGGTCCGGTGGTCGCGGTTTCGGACTGGATGCGCGCCGTCCCCGAGCAGATCCGGCCGTGGGTGCCCGGTCGTTACGTGACGCTGGGTACCGACGGGTTCGGCTTCTCCGACACCCGGCCGGCTGCGCGGCGCTACTTCAACACCGACGCCGAATCGGTGACGGTGGCGGTGCTGGACGCCCTGGCCCGCGACGGCGCCATCGACCCGTCGGTGGTGATCGCGGCGACGCGGCAGTACCGGATCGACCTGATCGACACCGTGCCGGCCGCCTCGGAGCCGGGGGCACCTCCGGCTGACGGGGAAACTTCGGACCCCGGGCCGGCCTGACCTCGTCTTATGGTGCCTGCGAGCTTGGCGTCGACGGCGCCGGCCGACTTGTCATGACTGCGGCGGTCCGTAGAAGGTCATTGCCCCGCCGTCGGCGTTGGAGACGTACACCGGGGTGTCCACGAAGGCAGCGTTACCGGTGTTCATAATGCCTGACACTCCGTACACCAGTTTCAGGAACCAGTTCGCAAGGATGCTCATATCGCCCTCGGTGGTGTGCGAGTAGAGCAGAACGCCATCCTGGGTGTAGACGGAGACCGGTGTTCCGGCCGGGAGTTGCCCCAACCCGAGGAAACTGGTCGGGTATTCGTTGGCGACAGGTGTCGGAAGCCATCCACCCTTGCCGCCGCTGTCGAAAACCGCCGCAACATCCTGCTTGGGTCCGTCACCGAGCTGGACCTGGATGTCGTCAGGGTGCTGCGGGCTGCCGGCGAACGGCGCCCCGTCAAGGGTGGCGATGGGGCTCAGCCCGTCCACGGTGGCGGGCTCCGGGCCGAACACCAGTCGGTCGCCAGGTTCGTCGATCAGCACGCCCTCACCGAGATCGCCGGGCAGGTCCGTGGTCACAAGGTTGCTACCGCCTGCGTTGGGCCCGATACCCAAAATGCCGTCGACGGGTGCACCGGCGAGGCGCTGCGCGGCAATAACGGACAGCGGGAAACTGAACAAGACGGCATCGACGGTGGCGTGGTCATTGACGATTCCACTACCGAAATCGACCGTCGTGGGAACATCGAGCCCGATATTGAACCCGGCGGCGAACCTCGTGATATCGATGTCGCTGAAACTGAAGTGTCGTAATCCATCGAGGATGACCTGCGGCGACAGGTCCCAGATCGAGACTTCCAGGCCTTTGGACCCGGTGTCGAGCGCAAGGGGAATACCTGGCCCGCCGCCGAGGGAGACATCGACCACCGGTTGGCCAGTGCCGAAGCCTTCGACATGCAACGGGACCGACGCCGTATCACCGGGCGCGTCGAACGGAACCGCCGCCGCAGCGAGAGCCGGGTCGAAGCCCAGGTGTTGCCAGTTGGCCGGGTCGAACGCTGCAGCCCAGTCAGCAGGATCGAGCAGATCAGCAAGCAGGTCGTCGACATCGGCATGTGCGGCCGGTGCATCGCCCAGCGGGGTCATCCCGAACGTCAGAAGCGTCCCAACTGCCGCACCGGCCCCAATCACCCGGCGGCCACGGGCGGCAAAGCCACACAGGCCACACAGGCCAGGCAGGCCAGGCAGGCCAGGCAGGCCACTGAGGCTCCGGGTCAGACCCTGACCTGGTCGCTGCTGAACACCGCCACACGAGCGCACGCTGACGACTCCCTCCGAAGGTAGGAGCGTGATGGTCACACACCGCGCCGTGCGCCAAAAAACTCAAAATACTCTAACTAACTGATGCTCGTGGTGGCAAACGCCGTGGCGAGAGCACCTCGGAGCAGAGCGTCCCAAACTCCTCAGCTTCGCTATCGCACGCCCGCACGACACAACCAGCGACACAACCAGCGACAAGACCGCCGAACGTGGGAGAACCCTCCAGAAAAGTCGCGTAGCTTTTAGTCATGCCCCACAAAGGTTCTTCGGGTTCTTCGGGTTCTTCGGGTTCTTCGGGTTCTTCGGGTTCTTCGGGTACTTCGGGTCCCGTCCTGCCCGGCTTGCCGGGCTCCACGCTGGACCTGTTGAACGCCATCCCGGACACCCTGCTGCGGCAGCTGAAACACTATTCGGGCCGGCTGGCCACCGAAGCGGTGACCGCGATGGGCGAGCGGCTGCCTTTCTTCGGCGAATTGGAGGCGTCCCAGCGCGCCGACGTGGCGCTGGTGGTGCAGGCCGCTGTGGTCAACTTCGCCGAGTGGATGCACGACCCGCGCGGCAACGTCCGCTACACCGCGCAAGCCTTCGAGCTGGTACCGCAGGATCTGACCCGGCGCATCGCGCTGCGCCACACCGTCGACATGGTGCGGGTCACCATGGAGTTCTTCGAGGAAGTCGTGCCGATGCTGGCCCGCTCCGAAGAGCAGGTAACCGCGCTGACGGTCGGAATCCTCAAGTACAGCCGCGACCTGGCCTTCACCGCCGCCTCCGCCTATGCCGACGCCGCCGAAGCGCGCGGCACCTGGGACAGCCGGATGGAGGCCAGCGTGGTCGACGCGGTGGTGCGCGGCGACACCGGGCCCGAGCTGCTGTCCCGGGCGGCCGCGCTGAACTGGGACACCACCGCGCCGGCGACCGTGGTGGTGGGCACTGCGCCACCAGATCCGGGCGGCGTGTCCGGTCACAAGGCCAGCGAGAACGTCCGGGTTGTCGCAGAACGCCACAGCCGAGCCGCACTCACCGACGTGCACGGTACCTGGCTGGTGGCTATCGTGTCCGGTCCGCTGTCGCCGACCCAGAAGTTCCTCCCCGACTTGCTCGGCGCATTCTCCGACGGGCCGGTGGTGATCGGCCCGACCGCGCCGTCGCTGACCGCCGCTTACTACAGCGCCAGCGAGGCGATCTCCGGCATGAACGCCGTCGCCGGCTGGGCCGGGGCGCCGCGGCCGGTGCTGGCGCGCGAACTTTTGCCTGAACGTGCACTGGCAGGTGACGCGTCGGCGATCGCGGCGCTGCACACCGACGTGATGCGGCCGCTGGCAGACGCCGGGCCTACGCTCACCGAGACGCTGGACACCTACCTGGACTGCGGGGGCGCGATCGAAGCCTGCGCCCGTGCGTTGTTCGTTCATCCAAACACCGTGCGCTACCGGCTCAAGCGGATCGCCGACTTCACCGGTCGCGATCCCGCCCAGCCCCGGGACGCCTATGTGCTGCGGGTCGCCGCCACCGTAGGCCGACTGACGAACCAGGAGCACCATTTCAGCGCCAGCAACGGTGCTGTTACGCAGGTCACCGCCGGAGTCGTCGAGGGACACGCCGGCCCCGTCCGCCAGACGCCGGAGGCGCGCCCGGCCGGATGAGACGCCGCGGCGTGAATCGCAATCCGGTATCGAATAGGTCGCATCGGAGAGCGATTTTGTATGGTCTCCACAAAAAAATAAGACAATGTTCATGATCGGTCACATCGTGCAAATCTGCGTTCACAATGTTCTCTTAAAGATATGATCGCATTGCTCGCGCCCGGACAGGGATCGCAGACCCCCGGCATGCTGTCGCCGTGGCTGGAGCTGCCCGGCGCAGCTGAGCAGATCGCGGCATGGTCGCAGGCCAGCGGCCTGGACCTGGCCCGGCTGGGCAGCACCGCAACGGCCGAGGAAATCACCGACACCGCGGTCACGCAACCGCTGGTGGTGGCCGCCACCCTGCTGGCACACGCGGAGCTGACCAAGCGTGAGTTGCTCGGCGGACCGGACGGCTACACAAATCTGGTAGTGGCCGGCCACTCCGTCGGCGAGATCGCCGCCTATGCCATCGCGGGCGTTATCGCCGCCGACGATGCCGTCATGCTGGCCGCCACCCGGGGCCGTGAGATGGCCGAGGCGTGCGCGGTCGAGGCGACCGGAATGTCAGCCGTGCTCGGCGGCGACGAGACGGAGGTCCTGGCCCGGCTGGAGCAGCTCGACCTGGTTCCGGCAAACCGCAACGCCACCGGCCAGATCGTCGCCGCCGGTCGCCTGACCGCGCTGGACAAGCTCGCCGAAGACCCGCCCGCCAAGGCCCGCGTTCGTCAGCTGGCCACTGCCGGAGCGTTCCACACCCGCTTCATGGCCCCCGCGCTGGACGGCTACGCCGCGGCTGCCGGTAAGATCCGCGTGTCCGAGCCCACCATCACTGTGTTGTCCAATTTCGACGGTCAGCCGTTGCCGTCGGCGGCGGCGGCAATGGATCAACTGGTCGCGCAGCTGACCCGGCCGGTGCGCTGGGACCTGTGCGTCGAAACGATGCGACGGCGCGGTGTCACGGCGATCGTGGAGTTCCCGCCCGCAGGCGCGCTCACCGGCATCGCCAAACGCGAACTTCGGGGAGTTCCGGCGCACGCCGTGAAGTCCCCCGCAGACCTGGACGGGTTGACGGAGCTCTAACACGACCGCTCCCCTGCCAGCACAACCACATAGACCACATAGACCACAAGAGTCCGTGAAACACAACCGATAACGAAGGAGCCGTAGTGGCAAGCACGCAGGAACAGGAACAGATCGTCGCCGCCATCGCCGAGATCATCGAAGAGGTGACCGGTATCGAACCGTCCGAGGTGACGATGGAGAAGTCGTTCATCGACGACCTGGACATCGACTCGCTGTCGATGGTCGAGATCGCCGTGCAGGCCGAGGACAGGTTCGGGGTGAAGATCCCCGACGAGGACCTCGCGGGGCTGCGTACCGTCGGCGATGTGGTGAATTACATCCAGAAGCTGGAGGCGGAGAACCCCGAGGCCGCCGCGGCAGTGCGCGAGAAGTTCACCGCGGAGAGCCAGTGACGTTGTCGGCCCGGCCCTCCACCGCCAATGGCGGTTACCGCAGCGTTGTGGTGACCGCCGTCACGGCCACGACCTCGGTCGGGCCGGACATCGAGAGCACATGGAAAGGGCTGTTGGCCGGCGACAGCGGCATACACGTACTCGAGGACGAGTTCGTCACCAAATGGGACCTGCCGGTCAAAATCGGCGGTCACCTCAAAGATCCGGTCGATGGTCACATGGGCCGGCTGGACCTGCGGCGCATGTCGTATGTCCAGCGGATGGGCAAGCTGCTGGCCGGCCGGATCTGGGAGAACGCCGGCTCCCCGGAGGTGGATCCGGACCGGTTCGCCGTCGTCATCGGCACCGGATTGGGCGGGGGCGAGAAAATCGTCGAGAGCTACGACCTGATGAACGAGGGCGGCCCCCGCAAGGTGTCGCCGCTGGCCGTGCAGATGATCATGCCCAACGGCGCTGCCGCGGTAGTCGGCCTGCAACTCGGCGCCCGCGCCGGGGTGATGACCCCGGTCTCGGCCTGTTCGTCGGGCTCGGAGGCGATCGCTCACGCGTGGCGGCACATCGTCATGGGCGACGCCGATTTCGCGGTCTGCGGCGGTGTGGAAGGCGGCATCGAGGCGCTGCCCATCGCGGCGTTCTCGATGATGCGCGCGATGTCGACGCGCAACGACGACCCGGAGGGGGCGTCCCGGCCGTTCGACAAGAACCGCGACGGGTTCGTGTTCGGCGAGGCCGGCGCGCTGATGGTGATCGAAGCCGAGGAACACGCCAAGGCCCGCGGTGCCAAGCCGCTGGCCCGGCTGATGGGTGCCGGCATCACCTCAGACGCCTACCACATGGTCGCGCCCGCACCCGACGGTGCGCGGGCCGGCAAGGCGATGGTGCGCGCGTTGGAGCTGGCCGGGCTGTCCGCCAGGGACGTCGACCATATCAACGCCCACGCGACGGCCACCCCGATCGGCGACACCGCGGAGGCCAACGCGATCCGCGTCGCCAAGTGTGAGCATGCCGCGGTGTATGCACCGAAATCGGCGCTGGGCCACTCCATCGGGGCGGTCGGCGCGCTGGAGTCGGTGCTGACGGTGCTCACCCTGCGGGACGGGGTCATCCCACCCACATTGAACTACGAGACGCCGGACCCGGAGATCGACCTGGACGTCGTCGCGGGGGAACCCCGCTACGGCGAATACTCCTACGCCATCAACAATTCGTTCGGTTTCGGTGGCCACAACGTCGCGCTAGCGTTCGGACGCTAC
>NZ_JBYCKY010000707.1:0-1230 GCF_057473605.1 Mycobacterium sp. TH-M82
TTGTCCGAGGTTCTGAGCTGAAGGGATGACCGTCCATGTCCTGGGACCACGAGGTCGACGTTGTCGTGCTCGGCAGCGGCGCCGCCGCGCTCACCGCCGCACTGGCGGCGGCGGTCGCCGGCGCCTCGGTGGAGGTCTTCGAGAAGGCCCCGACCGTCGGCGGCACCACCGCCGTGTCGGGCGGTGTCGCATGGATCCCCGCCCATAACCGTTGCGCCGACGGGGAATTGACGCCCGCCGACGCGCTGCGCTACCTGCGGGCGCAGTCCCACGGCGTGATGGACGATGCGCTGGTCGAGACCTTCGTCCGCACCGGCCCGGCGATGCTCGATTTCGTCGAGGCGCACAGCGGCGTGCGTTTCGAGGTCGCGACCGGCTTCCCCGACTACCGGCCGGAGCTACCGGGCGGTCGACCGACCGGTGGCAGGTCGCTGATCCCGACGCCGTTCGATCTGGACCGCTTGGGAGAGTGGGGAACCAGAATCACGGCGTTCCCCGACGACTTCTCCAATGTCGGCTTCGACGCCGAGACCCGGGCCCGTCTGCACGCGGCGGCGGACGGTCAACCCGGCAACCTGTGCGTCGCCGGCGCCGCACTCGTCGCGGGTCTGCTCCGGGGTCTGCTCGACGCCGGTGTGGCGGTGCACGCGAATGCGCGGGCGCAAGAACTCCTCGCCGACGCCGGGGTGATCACCGGAGTGCGGGTAGCCTTAACGGACCGCACTATCAGCGTGCGCGCCCGCCACGGCGTCGTCCTGGGCACCGGCGGCTTCGAATGGGATCCAGCCCTGACACAGGCGTTTCTGCGTGGCCCGATGCACGGGGCGGTCTCGCCGCCGAACAACACCGGTGACGGGTTGCGCATGGCGATGGCGCACGGCGCGGACCTGGCCAACATGGGCGAGGCGTGGTGGGTGCCGATCGTCCGCATTCCCGGCGACACCATCGACGGCAAGCCCCGCAGCCGCAGCGTGCGCCTTGAGCGGACCCGCCCCAGGAGCATCATCGTCAACTCGGCCGGGCGGCGGTTCGTCAACGAGGCCGCCGACTACAACTCGATGGCCGGCGCTTTCCAGTACCTGGACCCACGCGACGGATACGTCAACGATCGCGCGTGGATGGTGTTCGACTCTATCCACCTGCAGCGGTACGGATTCCTGGGCGTCGCCCCCGGCGAACCGGTACCGGACTGGTTCTGCGAATCGGCCGACCTCGCCGAGCTGGCCGCCA
>NZ_JBYCKY010000708.1:0-7957 GCF_057473605.1 Mycobacterium sp. TH-M82
GACGGCATTGTCGACCTGCTGGTGGCCACCGGGCTGTCGGCGAGCAAGGGTGCGGCCCGGCGCACGGTGGGCGAGGGCGGGGTTTCGGTGAACAACAATCGGATCTATCACGACGAATGGGCTCCGCAGCGCGGTGACTTCCTGCACGGCCGCTGGCTGGTGCTGCGCCGCGGCAAGCGCACCGTGGCCGGTATCGAACGGGTCGCAGAGCGGGCCGGCTGACCTTTGACGGCCGCAACGTCCCGTCTCAAGCCAGCAGCGTTCGCCTTCCGTATCCTTTGCGGTGGCAGTGATTTTAGGTGGAAGGCGTGAGGTGGTCGAAGACGGCGGCAATGGTAAGCGGCGAATCCAGGCGGGAGCCAGCGAACTGCGACGCACCTCCCGGAAGCCGCGGGCCCCTAGGTGGTCCGGCCCGGACCGGGCACGCCGGGCACAGCCGCAACATGCCCCGGAAACCGGCCCGCACCCACCGGATGACGGCCCAGCAGCAGTCGACGACCGGCCGGCGATCCCCCCCGGCGTGGAAGCCAAGCAACTGGCGCCCGAAGTTCGCAGTGAACTGCGCACCCTGGATCGTGCCACAGCCGATGCCGTCGCACGCCACCTCGTCGCCGCGGGATCGCTGATCGACGATGATCCCGAAGCCGCGTTGCAGCATGCGCGTGCGGCACGAGCCCGGTCGGCGCGCCTGCCCGCCGTGCGGGAAGCCGTCGGGATTGCGGCCTACCGCTGCGGCGACTGGGCGCAGGCCATGGCCGAGCTGCGTGCGGCGCGCAGAATGGGCAGCACGTCGGTGCTGCTGCCGATGATCGCCGACTGCGAACGCGGGCTGGGCCGCCCGCAACGGGCGATCGACCTGGCGCACGGCCCGGAAGCGGCGCAGCTGCGCGGCAACGACGCCGACGAGTTGCGTATCGTCGTCGCCGGCGCCCGCGCCGATCTCGGCCAGCTGGAACAGGCCCTGACGGTGCTGTCCACCCCGCAGCTGGATCCGCGTCGCATCGGATCGACCGCTGCGCGGCTGTGCTATGCCTACGCCGACACGTTGCTGGCGCTGGGCCGGACCGAAGAGGCGCTACGGTGGTTCGTACATTCCGCGGCCGCCGACACCGACGGAGTCACCGACGCCGAGGACCGGGTCGGTGAGCTGAGCTGAGATGAAAACACTGGCCGCCCAACATGACTGCTTGCTGATCGATCTGGACGGGACGGTATATTGCGGCGAGGAGCCCACCGAGGGCGCAGTGCAGTCGCTGCAGCGGGCGCAGACCCGCACGTTGTTCATCACCAATAACGCATCCCGCGCCGCGGCCGAAGTGGCGGCACACCTACACCGGCTCGGCTTCGCCGCGGCCGACGACGACGTGGTGACCAGCGCGCAGACTGCCGCCCATCTGCTGGCGGCACAGCTCCCACCCGATTCGCCGGTGCTGGTCGTCGGCACCCAGGCGCTGGCCGCCGAGATCGGCGCGGTCGGGTTGCGGCCGGTGCGCCGCTGGCACGACGAACCGGTTGCGGTGGTCCAGGGTCATTCCACCGACACCGGCTGGGCCGATCTCGCCGAGGCGGCGCTGGCCATCCGGGCCGGTGCGCTGTGGGTGGCGACCAACGTCGATCGCACGCTGCCCTCCGAACGGGGCCTGTTGCCGGGCACCGGTGCCATGGTGGCCGCGCTGCGGGCGGCCACCGATGCCGCACCTGTGGTCGCGGGCAAGCCGTCGCCGGCTTTGATGAGAGATGCGCTGGCCCGGGGCGACTTTCACGCCCCGCTGGTGGTCGGCGACCGGCTGGACACCGATATCGCCGGTGCCAACGCCGCCGGGTTGCCCGGCCTGATGGTGCTCACCGGCGTCAGCACAGCCTGCGACGCCGTCCAGGCAGCAGCCGAACAACGGCCGACTTATATCGCCCACGACCTGCGCTCGCTGCACACCGACGCCGACGTGCTTGCGGTCGCTACCCAACCGGACTGGCGGGTGCAGATCAGCGGCGCTACGGTAACGGTCGATTCCGGCCGGCCCGATGCCGACGGTGATGGGCTGTCGGTCGTTCGCGCCGTCGCCCGTGCGGTGTGGGACGCGGACTTCGATAGCGACTCCTTCACAGTCGAACCCGGCGATGACACGGCGCGGGAGGCACTGCAGCGCTGGTTTCGGCCCGGCCCGTGCCATCTCCGGAACTGCTAACCTGACAGGTGGTTTCGAGCCTGAATCGGTGAAGCCAGAGCGGCACCCGCAAAGGAGCGGCGATGAGAAGCCTCGACGAGATTCGCGCGGCCCTCAACGGGTGTTACTCCTCGATGGAAGCCCTCTGCAGCGATCTCGACCAAGCCGAATGGCGGGCTCAATCACTGTGTCCCGCTTGGACGGTCCGCGACGTCGTCAGCCACGTCACCAGCATTGAGACCGTCCTGGCCGGCTGGCTGCCCGAGGATGATCAGACCCCGCCGCCTTTCGAGCGAGCGGCGGAGTTCCCGCGGGATACCGCTGTCCGCGGCACTTCCTACGTCGAAAACGTTCGCACGATCTACGACCGTCGGCGGCGCGACCTGGCGGCGCTTTCCGGTGCGGATCTCAAGCGTCCGTCGTGGATGCCCACCGGGGTCGGTACTTACGGGCGGTTCCTGGCGATCCGGGTCTTCGACTTTTGGGTCCACGAACGCGACATCACGACCCCGCTCGACCGGGTAACCGACGACACCGGTCTCGCGGCCGAGATCGCCCTGGATGAGGTGCAGAGTTCGATCGGATACATCGTCGCCAAGTTGGTGGATCTGCCGGACGGTAAGAGCATCTCCTTTTGCCTGACCGGACCGCTCGTTCGGGAACTCAACGTCGTCGTCGATGGCCGGGCCAAGCAGATCGACCGTTTGGACAACCCGGACGTGACTCTCACGATGGACTCCACAACCTTCATCCAGCTCGCCTGCGGACGCATAGATCCCCAGATCCCGATCGACTCCGGTGTGGTCACGTGGACGGGTGACGCCGAACTCGGCGAGCGAGCCGCCCGCAACCTGAGGTTCACGATGTGACCGATCCGGCCGCTGTCGACTTCCATTTCGACGTCATGTGCCCGTTCGCATACCAGACGTCGCGGTGGGTTCGCGCGGTACGCGACGAAACCGGTCTCTCGGTGAACTGGCGGTTCTTCAGCCTCGAGGAGATCAATCGCCCGGAGGGCAAGAAGCACCCCTGGGAGCGGGAGTGGTCATACGGCTGGTCGATGATGCGCATCGGCGCGCTGCTACGCCGCCGATCGATGGCAGACCTCGATGCGTGGTACGAACGGGCCGGGCGGGCGCTGCACGTCGAGGGCCGCAAGCCGCATGAAAAGGCGGTGGCTGAGCACCTGCTGGAAGAACTCGGTTTCGACGCAGGCCTCGTCGACCAGGCGATCGCCGACCCTACGACCAGCGCGGAGGTCATGGCAGACCACCAACGGGTGATCGACGCCGGCGGCTTTGGCGTGCCGACGATGTTCTTTGCCGGTGGTCAGTGCCTTTTCGGGCCGGTCCTCGTCGATCCGCCCAACGGGGAGGCGGCCGTGCGGTTGTGGAACGCCGTCATCGCCTGGACGGAGTTTCCCCATCTCTACGAGCTGCAGCGACCGAAGACGCGGGTCGACGAGCAGCTGATTACCGAGACCTTCCGCCCATATCTGGAGGCGCGGGACTGGGTGTCAATCAATCGCGGCGAGGTCATCACCTTTGCGGACCGCGGAACCGCGCCGTAGGGGATCAACGCACGGACTTGTCAGATCGAAGTAGCCTCAATGGCGCAATGACTACCGAACCCGACCAAATCAAAGCCCGGATAGAGGCGCTGCTCGCCGAGCTGCCCGGCGACGCCGAGCTCACCGAGCTGCCCGCAACTGTGCACATCGATGAGTTGGCCCGCCGTCTGGAAGAAGCGCACGACCTATTGGTGCATGCGCTGGAATCGGTGGAGAAAGGCTGAGTTCGCGCATGTCTCGGCATGCCCGCGTCGACGCCGAACTGGTCCGGCGTGGACTGGCCCGATCCCGTCAGCAGGCTGCCGAGTTGATCGGCGCCGGAAAGGTCACGATCGACGGCATCCCGGCGGTCAAGGCGGCCACCGCCGTCACCCCCGCGGCCAGTCTCGTCGTCGCCGCCGACGGGGATCGTGGCTGGGTGTCGCGCGGAGCGCACAAGCTCATCGGCGCGCTGGACGCTTTCGGGATCGCCGTGCAGGGGCGGCACTGCCTGGATGCCGGCGCGTCAACCGGCGGGTTCACCGAGGTGCTGCTCGATCGTGGCGCGGCCCAGGTGGTCGCCGTCGACGTCGGATACGGGCAGCTGGCCTGGTCGCTGCGCACCGATCCGCGGGTGACCGTTCGGGAACGAACCAACGTACGTGACCTGTCAGCGGATGTGATCGGCGGCACAGCCGAGCTGATCGTCGCAGACCTGTCGTTCATCTCGCTGG
This sequence comes from Mycobacterium sp. TH-M82, assembly GCF_057473605.1. Lineage (NCBI taxonomy): Bacteria > Bacillati > Actinomycetota > Actinomycetes > Mycobacteriales > Mycobacteriaceae > Mycobacterium > Mycobacterium sp. TH-M82. The sequence goes on from NZ_JBYCKY010000708.1 coordinate 4,449, forward strand.
CAACCGTGTTGCCCGCACTGATTGACTGTGCGTCACCGGGCGCCGATATCGTTCCCATGGTGAAGCCGCAGTTTGAGGTGGGGCGAGGGCAGGTGGGCGCCGGCGGAGTGGTGATCGACCCGCAGCTGCGCGTGACTGCGGTGCTGGCCGTCGCGCACCGGGCCGAGCAGCTGGGGTGGCACAGTGCCGGCGTCACCGCCAGCCCGTTGCCGGGTCCGTCCGGCAATGTCGAGTACTTCCTGTGGCTGCGTGGCCTGCGCGACACGCCCGGCCGGCTCGGTCACCGGTTGACCGGCAACGCGCTGCGCCGAGCCGTGCACGACGCCGTCGCGAAAGGTCCGCAGTGAGCACCAGCAGCGACAAACGCACCGTTCTGCTGGTGGTCCACACCGGACGTGAAGAGGCAACCGACACCGCACGCCGGGTGGAAAAAGTCCTGGGCGATCACGACATGGCGTTGCGGGTGCTGTCGGCCGAGGCCGTCGACAAGGGGCCGCTGCACCTGGCGCCCGACGACATGCGCGCGCTGGGCGTCGACATCGAAGTGGTGGACCCGGACCACCGTGCCGCCGAGGGCTGCGAGCTGGTGCTGGTGCTCGGCGGCGACGGCACGTTCCTGCGGGCGGCCGAACTGGCCCGCAATACCGACATTCCGGTGCTCGGCGTCAACCTGGGCAGAATCGGCTTCCTGGCCGAAGCCGAGGCCGAGACCATCGACACGGTGCTCGATCGCGTGATCGCCCGCGACTACCCGGTTGAGGACCGCATGACGCTGGACGTGGTGGTGCGGGCAGCCGGCCAGGTCGTGGACCGCGGCTGGGCGCTGAACGAGGCCAGCATGGAAAAAGGCCCCCGGCTCGGCGTGCTCGGTGTGGTCGTCGAAGTGGACGGCCGGCCGGTGTCGGCGTTCGGCTGCGACGGGGTGCTGGTGTCGACACCGACCGGGTCCACCGCCTACGCGTTCTCGGCGGGCGGCCCGGTGCTCTGGCCAGACGTGGACGCGATCTTGGTGGTGCCCAACAACGCGCACGCACTGTTCGGCCGGCCGATGGTGACCAGCCCGGATTCCGCCATCGCGATCGAGGTGGAGACCGGCGGCCACAGTGCCCTGGTGTTCTGCGACGGCCGCCGGGAAATGCTGGTACCGCCCGGCGGGCGGCTCGAGGTGCGCCGCTCTGACACACCGGTGAAATGGGCGCGGCTGGACAGCGTGCCGTTCACCGACCGATTGGTGCGCAAGTTCCGGCTGCCGGTCACCGGGTGGCGCGGACAGTAACGGTCAGTGACGGAGCTGCGCAGGTGCTGACTGAGATCCGTATCGAATCGCTGGGGGCGATCAGCGCGGCCACCGCCGAGTTCGACCGCGGCCTGACGGTGCTGACCGGCGAGACCGGCGCCGGCAAGACCATGGTGGTGACCGGGTTGCACCTGCTCGGCGGTGCCCGCGCCGACGCCGGCAGGGTGCGGTCGGGTTCGGCACGCGCGGTGGTGGAAGGCCGCTTCGTCACCGCCGATCTCGCGGATTGCGCGGCGGCGCGGATCGAGCAGATCCTGGACGCGTCGGGCGCCGAGCGCGACGAGGACGGCAGCGTGATCGCGCTGCGTTCGGTCAGCAACGACGGCCGCTCGCGGGCCTACCTCGGTGGCCGCGGCGTACCCGCCAAGTCACTGAATGGTTTCACCGCGGGGCTGCTCACCCTGCACGGCCAGAACGACCAGCTGCGGCTGATGCGGCCCGAAGAACAGCGGGCAGCGCTCGACAAGTTCGCCGGTGTTGCGGCGCTGCTGGAGCAGTACCAGGCCCTGCATCGCGCCTGGCAGTCGACGTGGCGCGACCTGGCCGACCGACGGGGCCGGGCCCGCGAACTCGCCCAGGAGGCCGACCGGCTGAGCTTCGCGCTGCACGAGATCGACGCCGCCGACCCGCAGCCCGGCGAGGACGATGCGCTGGCCGTCGACATCCGGCGGCTCTCCGAACTCGACACGCTGCGTGCGGTGGCAGCCACCGCGCGTGCGGTGCTGGCTGGGGCCTGCGATGAGGTAGGCGATGAGGTAGGCGACCTGGTAGGCGAGGTTGCCGAGACGGCGACGGGACCGACGTCGGCCACCGACCGACTGGGGCAGGCGAAGTCGGCCCTGGCCAGCACCGATGACGTCGCGCTGCGAGCGCTGGGCGAACAGCTCGGCGAGGCGCTCGCGGTGGTCGGCGACGTGGCTCGCGAACTCGGCGGTTACCTCAGCGAGCTGCCTGTTGACGCCGGCGCGTTGGACGCGAAGCTGGCCCGGCAGGCCGAGCTGCGCACACTGACCCGTAAATACGCATCCGACATCACCGGCGTGCTGCAGTGGGCTCGAGACGCCCGCGACCGGCTGACCCAGCTCGACGTGTCGGAGGAAGCGCTGGGGGAGTTGGCACGCAGCTATGACGAGCTGACCGGCCGGCTGCTGCGGGCCGCGGTGGACCTCAGCGAGGCACGCAACAAGGCTGCAGCCGGGCTGGCCCAGGCCGTCACCGCCGAACTGTCCGGGCTGGCGATGACCGATGCCGAGTTCACCGTCAAGCTGGCCAACCCGCCGGCGGCCGGTGCCGGCTCGGCGGATCAGGCCGCGCTGATGCTGCCGTCGGGCGTGGCCGTGCACGCCGGCGCCGACGGCATCGACCAGGTCGAGTTCGGGTTCGCCGCGCACCGGGGCATGGCGGTGTTGCCGCTGGCCAAGAGCGCTTCCGGGGGCGAGCTGTCCCGGGTGATGCTGGCGCTGGAGGTGGTGCTGGCGACGTCGTCACCGCACTCGGTGGGCGCCACGATGGTGTTCGACGAGGTCGACGCCGGGGTGGGCGGCCGGGCGGCGGTGCAGATCGGGCGGCGGCTGGCGCGGCTGGCGCGTACCCACCAGGTCATCGTGGTGACCCATCTGCCTCAGGTCGCGGCGTATGCCGACGTGCACCTGGTGGTCGAGGGCGCCGGGGCCGATGGCGCCAGCGGGGTGCGACGCCTCGACGATGACGATCGGGTGGCCGAGTTGGCTCGGATGCTGGCCGGGTTGGGGGAGTCCGACACCGGGCGGGCACATGCGCGGGAACTGCTCGCAACTGCCCTAGACGACCGGGACGACCGGGATCCAGGTTGATAAAACTGGTGACGCATGTGACAGGACGCAATTACTGAGGCTGTTGTTACGGCGCGCCTCCCAGTGTCTGACGGGTTTCCCCGACAGAATCGCCCCCATGAAGATGTCGGCGCTGCTGTCCCGAAACGCCTCCCGGCCGGGTGTGGTCGGTACCGCTCGGGTCGACCGCGACGTGGACCGTCTGCTGCGGCGGGTCGGCCGCGGGGACATCGTGGTCCTCGACATCCTCGACTTGGACCGGATCACCGCCGATGCGCTGGTCGACGCCGAGATCGCCGGCGTCGTCAACGCGTCGTCGTCGATCTCCGGGCGCTACCCCAATCTCGGTCCGGAGGTGCTGGTCGGCAACGGCATCACGCTGATCGACGACGCTGGGCCGA
>NZ_JBYCKY010000709.1:0-1729 GCF_057473605.1 Mycobacterium sp. TH-M82
ACCGGGTCGGTGGGGCTGCTTTTCGTCCGTACCGCGGTCGCCCCTCGACGATCCGCACCGAACACCTCGGCACGGCGACGCCGCACGAACTCGGCACCTTCGGTGGCGAGCCTTTCAGCCACCGAGCGCAGCCGGCCAGGATCGTTGCCGATGACGGTCATCTGCCTATCGCACCACATCCCCCTGGGCGAAGGCACCTCCGATGCATCGGGGCGATGTGGCTGCCTAACCGTCGAGCCGGCGGAACACGCTGCGATGGAACACGATCGGGGCCACCTCCGGGTCGACTGTGACGTCACTGATCCGCAGCACGACGATGGTGTGATCGCCGGCCGGAACCAACTGTTCGACTGCGCTCTCCAGCCACACGCTGGTGCCCTTGATGAAGATGGCGCCGCTCCTGCTGGACACGGTCTCCAACCCGGCGAACCGGTCCCCGGTCTTGGCGGCCAGCGTGCGGACCGCGCTGTCCTGGGCCTCTCCGAGCACACTGATGCCCAGCACCGGCACGTCTTTGAGTCTCGGCCAGGTTGTCGAGGTGTTCCGCACACAGAACGACGCCAGCGGCGGATCCAACGAGACCGGCACGAAGGTGCTGGCTGCCAACCCCACCCGGCTGCCGTCGACCTCGGCGGCGACGGCAACCACCCCGGACGGGAACTGCCCGAACGCCTCGCGGAGTGAGGAGGGTGTCAGCTTTCCTGGGGAACTCACCGGGACTCGTTAACTCGACAGCCTTCTCGGACGGGGTGTGACATGCCCGACACTACCGGGGGTCGGCCGCCGGCGGCCGGCATTTCAGCAGCACACCACCGCCAACCGGTTGGTTAGTTAGCGGGTGCAATATAACTCACACCCGCTTGCTTCGAGGTTATCCGCCGGTATAGTTTAATCGCGTTACTGGTGGGTAACTTCTTCTCCGGAGTACTCAACCACAAGTGCGTACCACAAGTGCGTTCCCATCGAGGAGGATTCAGTGGGCCACTACAAGAGCAACGTCCGCGACCAGGTGTTCAACCTGTTCGAGGTGTTCGGCGTCGACCAGGTGTTCGGCGAGGGCGACTTCGCCGACCTGGACGTCGACACCGTGCGGGAGATGTTGGGCGAGCTGAGCCGCCTGGCCGAGGGCCCGATTGCAGAGTCGTTCGTCGACGGCGACCGCAATCCCCCGGTGTTCGACCCGCAGACCCACTCGGTGAAACTGCCCGAGTCATTGACGAAGTCGGTGCGGACCACCCTCGAGGGCGGCTGGAACAAGATGGGGATCGATGAGGCGCTCAACGGCACCCCGATGCCCAAGGCGCTGATGTGGGCGCTGCATGAGCACATCCTGGGCGCCAACCCCGCGGTGTGGATGTACGCCGGCGGCGTCGGTTTCGCCAACATCTTCTACCACCTCGGCACCGAGGAGCAGAAGAAATGGGCGGTGACAGCCGCCGAACGGGGCTGGGGCGCGACCATGGTGCTGACCGAGCCGGACGCGGGCTCCGACGTGGGTTCGGCCCGCACCAAGGCTGTCAAGTGCGACGATGGTTCCTGGCATATCGACGGTGTCAAGCGGTTCATCACGTCGGCCGACTCCGGCGACCTGTTCGAAAACATCTTCCACCTGGTGCTGGCCCGCCCCGAGGGCGCCAAGCCGGGCACCAAAGGTCTGTCGCTGTTCTTCGTGCCGAAGTTCCTGTTCGACTTCTCCACCGGTGAGCTGGGCGAGCGCAACGGCGTGTTC
>NZ_JBYCKY010000710.1:0-1966 GCF_057473605.1 Mycobacterium sp. TH-M82
CTGTTTCGGCGTCAAACCCAAACTCACCCAACCATTCTCGCCGACCGCACCCGATTACCCGGTCAACGCCACGCGAAAAACACCAGCCACCTAGGAACCCGTCAGATACCAGTTCATCGACTGCCTCGCTCAGGTCTTCCAGCTCCCGCAGATGCCGCAGCCCGACTAGAACGTCGGCCAGCGACCAGAGTCGTTCGGGGCTCTGAGCCAGGAATTCAGCGACGAGTAGATCTGTGTCGATGGTCTCGGGGTGGGCGTCCACGGATGTCAGCCACTCACTTATGTCCATCGGTCATGCTCCTTCTGGGGTGATCTCAATGGCACCGTCTGTGCCAACGGTGATTCCTTGAATGCGGTTGTGGGACATAGCCGCAAACATGTCTTGGGCCGCTGCGGCGGTATCGCCGGCCGACAGCTCTCTGAGCATGGTTCCCAGGTCTCCGAGGTCGACGCGGACCTGGGTCCGGTCGAACTCCACGCGGACACCGGAGGCCCTCAGCCACGCATTGCGGGAACCTACGTCCTGGGCAGCCCACCACGCGGAGAACATCTCACCGGTAGACACCCATCGCCAGCCAGACGGTTTCGAGGGCAGAGAGGCAAGCTCAGTCCGCTTGTCTGCTAGCAGGCGGATCCGCTCGTCCAGCCGTTGCCTCTGCGGAGTGCCTCGCTTGAACTGCCCGGTGCCGAGCTGGTCCGTCAGATCAGCGAGAAGCTCGTCCAGCTCTGCTAGCTCGTCGGAGTTATCCGAGCCCTGCTCCCACACACGCTCTAGCCGCTCGGAATCCCCGAGCAACCCCAGAATTGCGGCCTCGATCAATTCGCATAGGTCGTCGGCTCGGATGGTTCGGTTGCCGCACTTGTGCGCTTTCGTAGCTGTCTGGCACCGGTATCGGGGGAACTGGCTATGGCTACCGCCGTTGAACCTGTAAGCGGGCTTACCGCAACCTGGCATCCCGCAGAAGATGACGCGGGTCAGAAGTGACCCTTGCGTCGTGGGCCTGGATCCCTGCGACCGGGAGTCGAGGACACGCCGAACCTGATCCCATGCGTCGCGATCCAGCACCGGCTCAGCCCGTTGGATCGGGGAGCCGTCGTCAGCACGGATTGACTTGCCGTTGCGGTCGGTCACCCGTCCGAGCATGGCTTCACTCATCAACGACCGCTTGAGCGGTGTCGAACTCCAGTCCTTTCCCTTGGGAGACTTGATGCCCCGACGGGTCAGGTCGTGTGAGACGGAGTTGAGTGACTCCCCGCCGATCACGCGGCGGGCTACCTCGTGGATCACGCGGACCTGTTCGGGGTCAGGGATCAGTCGCCAGTCGCCAGTCGACTTGTCAGGCCGGTATCCCCACGGCGGGACCGATCCCCGGTACCGGCCGGTCTTGATGAGATGGTTCGCTGAGGACTTCGTCCTCTCGCGGATGGCCTCTAACTCACCTTCCGCGAGGAACCCGACAACATTGGCGATCAGACGGCCGACCGGCGTGCTGAGGTCGACCGCCTCCGTCGCAGAGACGACGGTTTTGCCGTGGTCCAGGGACCAAGCGAACAGCTTGTTCAGGTTGATGGTCGATCGGGTCAACCGGTCCAGCCGGTAGACCACGATGCAATCGAACTCGTTGCTGCGCTCGTGCAGCCATGAGGCCAACTGAGGGCGTTTCTTGCGGTCGAACGGGTCGATAGACCCGCTGATGTCGAGATCCTCGGCGACACCGACCTCTTCGTATCCTCGCTGCGAGATCAGCTCGCGGCAGGCTTGGACCTGCCTCTCTGGTGAGGTCGTGTTGTCCTGCAGCCGGCTGAGCCGGGTGACGATTAGTGCTCGCGGTGTCTGTGAGCTGGTCATACGGGGATGGTATCACCTCAACCACCGAGACGGCGGTCGTCGACAAGCCCGCCGAGGAGGAGGGCGACGGCCACGGCCACGGGCACGGGCATCATCACCACTAGTTCGTCACCAAGA
>NZ_JBYCKY010000711.1:0-5207 GCF_057473605.1 Mycobacterium sp. TH-M82
GAGGACGGAGAGGACGCCGGATGCAGGGACTGGTGCTGCAGCTGACACGGGCCGGGTTTTTGACGCTGTTGTGGCTGTTCATCTGGTCGGTGCTGCGCATACTGCGGACCGACATCTACGCGCCGACCGGTGTGGTCATGGTGCGCCGTGGCCTGTCGCTGCGGGGCACACTGCTGCCGTCGCGGCAGCACCGCACCGCCGCGCGCCACCTGGTGGTGACCGAGGGTGCGTTGACGGGTGCGCGCGTCACGCTGGGCGGGCAGCCCGTGCTGATCGGCCGCGCCGACGATTCCACCCTGGTGCTGACCGACGACTACGTGTCCACCCGGCACGCCCGGTTATCCCAACGGGGGACGGAATGGTACGTCGAGGACTTAGGATCGACCAACGGCACTTACCTTGACGGAGCGAAAGTAACCACCGCAGTGCGAGTTCCCGTCGGCACACCGGTCCGGGTCGGCAAAACAATCGTCGAGCTACGCCCGTGAGCCTGGCTCTACGTTATGTCGCGCGCAGCGACATCGGCTTGGTCCGCACCAATAACGAAGACTCGGTGTATGCCGGTGCGCGGCTGCTGGCGTTGGCCGACGGTATGGGTGGGCACGCCGCCGGTGAGGTCGCCTCCCAGTTGGTGATCGCGGCGTTGGCGCACCTCGACGACGACGAACCCGGCGGCGATCTGCTGAGCAAGCTCGAAACCGCTGTGCGGGAAGGCAACCTGGCCATCGCCGAGCAGGTCGAGGCCGAGCCCGAGCTCGAGGGCATGGGCACCACGTTGACCGCGATTCTGTTCGCGGGCGACCGGCTCGGGCTGGTGCACATCGGCGACTCCCGCGGGTATCTGTTGCGCGACGGTGAGTTGACCCAGATCACCAAGGACGACACTTTCGTCCAGACCCTGGTCGACGAGGGCCGGATCACCCTGGAAGAGGCGCACAGCCATCCGCAGCGCTCGCTGATCATGCGGGCACTGACCGGTCATGAGGTGGAGCCGGCACTGACCATGCGGGAAGCGCGTGCCGGCGACCGCTACCTGCTCTGCTCCGACGGGCTGTCCGACCCGGTCAGCGACGAAACCATCCTCGAGGCGCTGCGGATCCCCGACGTCGTGGAAAGCGCCGATCGCCTCGTCGAACTCGCGTTGCGCGGCGGCGGCCCAGACAACGTCACCGTGGTGGTCGCCGACGTCGTCGACCTGGACTACGGCCAGACCCAGCCGATCCTGGCCGGGGCGGTCTCCGGCAGCGACGAACAGCTCACCCCGCCCAACACCGCCGCCGGGCGCGCCTCGGCGATCAGACCGCGCAAGAGCGTCACCCAGCGCATCCTGCCGCAAGTCGAAGCGTTGACGCACCCGCCGCGGTCGCGGCGCCGGATGATCATCGCCGCTGTACTGCTGGCGCTGCTGGTGACCGCCGCAATGCTGATCGGGCACGCGGTGATCCGGGCCTACTACTACGTCACCGCCTACGGTGAAACGGTTTCGATTATGCGCGGTGTGCCGGGGTCGATACTGGGCTTCGGGCTGCAGGAGCCCTATCTGCTAGGTTGCCTGAACGACCGCGGCGAGTTGGTGCTGATCAGCTACAGCCAGCCGGACGACAACCTGAGCTGCCAGCCGATGACGTTGGGGGATCTGCGTCCGCCGGCCCGACAGCAGGTCGCGGAGGGGTTGCCGGCCGGCCGCCTCGACGACGCGATGAACCAATTACGCAATCTCTCCCGCGAGTCGCTGTTGCCGCCGTGCCCGGGCCCCGCACCTGCCACCCGTTCGCCGGACCACACCGGCCGCACACCGGCTCCGGGCGGTACGCCGTCGGTGACGCCGACAGGGCCGACAGGGCCGGCAGGGCCCACCTCCGGGGTGCCGCACCTGCCCACCGTGACCAGCCTGCCGCCGGCTCCCTCGGAGCCGGGCACCGACTGCCGGGCGGCGCAATGACGACCCGGCCCACCCGTCCCACCCAGCCCCAGGCGCCGGTCGCGCTGACACCGGCGTTGCCGGATCGGCGTAACGCCGAACTGCTGCTGCTCTGCTTCGCCTCCGTGATCACCGCGGTGGCTCTGTTGATTGTGGAGGCCAACCAGGAGCAGGGCGTGCGCTGGGACCTTGCCGTTTACCCGGTGGTGTTCCTGGCGCTGTTCACGCTGGCCCACCTGGCTATCCGGCGCTACGCCCGCTACGCCGATCCACTGCTGCTTCCGGTGGTGGCGCTGCTCAACGGGCTCGGCCTGGTGATGATTCACCGGCTCGACCTTCCCGTCGGCATCGCCGACGCCGACGCGAACCCCGGCGCGGCGCAGCAGATGCTGTGGACGCTGGTCGGGGTGGCCGGTTTCGCGCTGGTGGTGGTTCTGCTGAAAGACCACCGCCAGCTCGCCCGCTACGGCTACATCAGCGGACTCGCCGGCCTGGTGTTGCTGGCGATTCCGGTGCTGTTGCCCTCATCGCTCTCCGAACACCACGGGGCAAAGATCTGGATCCGATTGCCCGGCTTCTCCATTCAGCCCGCCGAGTTCTCCAAAATCCTGCTGCTCATCTTCTTCGCGGCGGTGCTGGTGGCGAAACGAAGCGTGTTCACCAGCGCCGGCAAAAATGTGCTGGGCATGAACGTGCCCCGGCTGCATGACCTGGCCCCGCTGCTGGCGGCCTGGGTGATCTCGGTTGGTGTGGTGGCTTTCGAGAAAGATCTCGGCACTGCGCTACTGCTGTACGCGTCTTTCCTGGTGGTGGTGTACATCGCCACCCGGCGGCTCGGTTGGCTGGCCATCGGCTTAGCGCTGTTCGCGGTGGGATGTGTTGCGGCGTATTTCGTCTTCGGACACGTCCGGGTTCGCGTCCAGATCTGGCTGAACCCGTTCGCCGATCCGGAGGGCAGCGGATTCCAGATGGTGCAGTCGCTGTTCAGCTTTGCCACCGGCGGCATCTTCGGTACCGGCCTGGCCGGCGGTCAACCCGGCTACGTGCCCGCCGCGTCGACCGACTTCATCATCGCCGCGTTCGGCGAAGAGCTGGGGCTGGTCGGACTAGCCGGCTTGCTGATGTGCTACACGATCATCGTCATCCGGGGTCTGCGCACCGCCGTCGCGGTCCGTGACAGCTTCGGCAAGCTGCTGGCCGCGGGGCTGGCGGCCACGCTGGGTATTCAACTGTTCATCGTCGTCGGCGGCGTGACCAGGCTCGTCCCACTGACCGGGCTGACCACACCGTGGTTGTCCTACGGTGGGTCGTCGCTGCTGGCCAACTATGTACTGTTAGCGCTGCTGATCCGTGTCTCGCACGCCGCGCGCAGGCCGCTGCGCACCCGTTCGCGGCATACCGCGTCCACCTCGGCCGCCTCACGCACCTCGCCCGCCTCGGCCATCGCAGTCACCTCGTCCACCATCTCAGCCGCCGGCACCGAGGTGATCGAGCCCGTCGTATGAACACTCCGCTGCGCCGCGTCGCGCTGACTTTGATGGCGCTGATCGTGCTGTTACTCGTCAATGCCACGCTCACCCAGGTTTTCGCCGCTGACGGGCTGCGTGCCGACCCGCGCAACCAACGCGTTCTACTCGACCAATTTTCGCGCCAACGCGGGCAGATCACCGCCGGCGGGCAGTTGTTGGCCTATTCCGTGGCCACCGACGGCCGGATCCGCTTCCAGCGGGTGTACCCCAATCCCCTTCCATACGCTCCCATCACCGGGTTCTACTCGCTGCGGTTCTCCAGCAGCGGATTGGAACGCGCCGAGGATCCGGTGCTGAACGGGTCCGACTCGCGGTTGTTCGGCCGCCAGCTGGCTGACTTCTTCACCGGTCGTGACCCACGCGGCGGCAACGTGGAAACCACCGTGAACCCGCGGGTCCAGCAGGCCGGCTGGGATGCGCTGCGGCGCGGCTGCGCTGGAGGATGCCGGGGCGCGGTGGTAGCGCTCGAACCGGCCACCGGGAAGGTTCTCGCGCTGGTGTCGTCGCCGTCCTACGACCCGAACCTGCTCTCCTCGCACGACCCCGAGGAACAGAGTCGGGCCTGGCAGCAGCTCCGCGACAACCCGCACTCGCCGCTGATCAACCGTGCACTCAGCGAAACCTACCCGCCAGGCTCGACATTCAACGTGATCACCACCGCGGCTGCGCTGCAGGCCGGTGCCACCGAGAACGATCCGCTGACGGCGGCACCGCGGATCCAGCTGCCCGACAGCAGCCTCACCCTGCAGAACCCCGGCGGCGGCGCGTGTGACGGCAGTGAGCGGACCGTGCCGCTGCGGGTCGCCTTCGCCAGGTCTTGTAACACCGCGTTCGTCCAGCTGGGAATCGACACCGGGGTTGGCGCACTCAGCAGTACCGCCCGGGCATTCGGTCTGGACAGGGTTCCCGAGCCCATTCCGCTACAGGTCGGCCTGTCCACCATCGGCTCGATCCCCGACGCTGCCGCGCTGGGGATGTCGAGTATCGGGCAGAAAGACGTCGCCGTCACCCCGCTACAGAACGCGGTGATCGCCGCCACCATCGCCAACGGCGGGCTGACCATGCAGCCCTACTTGGTCGCGAGCCTGGAGGGAGCCGACCTCGCCGACATCGCGGTCACCGCACCACGCCAGCAGCGCCGTGCGGTGTCTGCGCAGGTCGCGGCTAAGCTAACGGACCTGATGATCGCCGCCGAGAAAGCCACCCAGCAGGACGGGGCCATCCCTGGCGTGCAGATCGCCTCACAGACCGGCACCGCGGAGCGCAGCACCGACCCTGGCCGCACTCCGCCACCCGCCTGGTACATCGCCTTCGCGCCCGCCCACGCCCCGAAGGTGGCGGTAGCGGTGCTCGTCGAGGGTACCGGGGGCGGGGCAGGCAGCGCGGGCGGCGACCTGCCGTCGGCGAACGGCGGTGCACCGGCCGCGCCGATCGGCCGGGTCGTGATCGAAACCGCGCTACGGGGGGACTCGTGAGTCCGCGCGTGGGTGGGACGCTGTCCGGTCGCTACCGGCTGCAGCGCCTGATCGCCACCGGCGGCATGGGCCAGGTCTGGGAGGCTGTCGACAACATGCTGGGCCGGCGAGTCGCGATCAAGGTGCTCAAAGCCGAATTCTCCTCCGACCCGGAATTCATCGAACGGTTCCGGGCCGAGGCGCGGAACACCGCGATGCTCAACCACCCCGGCATCGCCAGCGTGCACGACTACGGCGAGACCGAGATGGACGGCGAAGGCCGCACCGCCTATCTGGTGATGG
>NZ_JBYCKY010000712.1:0-1515 GCF_057473605.1 Mycobacterium sp. TH-M82
CGGCTCAACGGGTTTCCGATGTCATCGGATCCACCGATTACCCCAATATCACCCGCACCCGCATCGTCGCTCCCGGTGTGGCGCTGATCGGCGATGCCGCCCTGGTCAGCGACCCGGTGTGGGGAACCGGCATCGGGTGGGCGTTGCAAAGCGCCGAATGGCTGTCCGACGCCGTCGCCGACCCGCTACTACGGGGCACCGACGGCGACATCGACGCGGCCGCCCGCCGCTACCAGCGGCGGCACCGGCGACATCTTCTGCCGCATCAGATGATGAACATCCACTTCAGCCGGACCCGCCGGCTCAACCCCGTGCAGCGGCTGCTCTACGCGAGCGCCGCGCGCGACCCGAAAGTGGCCGCAGCCGTGCTGGCGGTCGGCGCGCGCGACCGTTCCCCGCTCACACTGGCCACCCCGGCCATGCTGGTGCGTGCGGTTTTGGCCGCGCGCCGGCCACTGCCGGCCGTCAGGCACCGTTGTTCGGCCCACCCGAGTTTTGGCCCGGGATGTCGGTGATCGGGAAGTTGGGCATCGGCCGGGGCGACGGCGTGTCGGGCAGTATCGGGATCTCACTCGCCGGGACGTCACGCAGGACATTGGCGGGCGGCCCGTTTTCCCGGCTGCCGTAGCTGCTCCCCGGTGCCCGCGGACCCAGCAGTTCGCTGACCGTCACCATGCGGTAGCCGTTGGCTTTGAGCACCGGGATGAACTGGTACACCACATCCACGGTGCTCGAATAGGTGTCATGGAACAACACCACCGAACCGGGCTTGACGTAAGTCATCAGCATGGCGCGCGTTGCCGCCGTGTTCGAATCGTTCGCCCAGTCGAACGGGATTACATCCCAGAGGATTTCGGCCAGACCGTACCGCGCAGCCGTCTGACGTACCGCCTCGTTCGACAGTCCGCCGGCGGGACGGTACAGCGCGGGCGTGCGACCCGTGGCGGCTGTGATCGCGTCGTTGGCGCGCGAGAACTGATCGGCGATGTCCTGCGTGGGGAGGGTCGCCATGTTGGGGTGTTCCCAGGTGTGGCTGCCGATCTCCATGCCCGCGTCGGCGATGCGCCTGGCCCCGGCCGGGTCGGCGTCCACCTTGTTGCCGATCAGGAAGAACGTCGCCTTGGCGTCGTTGTCCTTCAGGATCTGCAGCAGCCGGGCATCGAACGGGCTCGGCCCGTCATCGAACGTCAACGCCACGCACTTGACCACCGCGCAACTGAGATCCTCGGCCCGGGTCACATGCCCCGTCATGCCGCCGACCACCAACACCGCGACGGCCGCCACGGCACCGAACACCATGCGCCCATAGCGCCATGCCTGGCTGTCGGGTCGTTTCGGCACGCTGGAAGCCTACCGGCCCGCGCACTCAGCTCAGTGCGGTCCGGCGATCTCCTCGAGCATCTCGGTGACCAGCGCGGCGATCGGCGAACGCTCGCTGCGCAGCAGCGTGATGTGGGCGAACAACGGGTGGCCTTTGAGCTTCTCGATCACCGCCGCGACCCCGTCGTGGCGGCC
>NZ_JBYCKY010000713.1:0-7129 GCF_057473605.1 Mycobacterium sp. TH-M82
TCAGCGCGATGCCCATGAAGACCGCCCCGAAGTTGAGGAAGGTCATGATGTACTGCGGCTGGGTGGGGGAGTTGCCCATGGGGTTGGCGACGCCGAATCCGGGTTTGGAGCCCGGCACGGTCAGCACCACCAGGCCGACGATGAAGGGCAGCGCCGCCAGGAATATCGTGTACCCGCGATCGGAGAGGACCAGCCGCACCTGGCGTCGCGCGATCGTCGATAACTGTTTGGCCGTGCTGGTTCCGGTCGGCTTGCCGAGGTCGGCGGGCGGGGCTTCGGCGGCGGCGACGGCGGAACGTTGCCGGCCCTCGCGCTCCAGGAAACGGCGGTTGGCCGCGTCGGGGTCGGCGCCGACGTTGGCGAAGATGTCGGCCCAATTCCGGGTTCCCAGCGCCGGCTCCACCTGGCCGGGCGGACCGAAGAACGCCGTTTTTCCGCCGGGTGCCACCAGCAGGATCTGGTCGCAGACGTCGAGGTAGGACACCGAGTGCGTCACCACGATCACCACACGACCGGCGTCGGCAAGCTGTCGCAGCATCAGCATGACCTGGCGGTCCAACGCAGGGTCCAGACCTGAGGTCGGTTCGTCGAGGATCAGCAGCGACGGCCCGGTCAGCAGCTCCAACGCCACCGACGCGCGTTTGCGCTGGCCGCCGGAGAGTTTGTCCACCCGGGTGTCGGCGTGCTCGGTCAGCTCCAGTTCCTTGAGCACCTCGGCGACGCCCTGGTCGCGGTCGGTCTTGCTGGTGTCGGGCGGCAGTCGCAGCTCCGCGGCGTAGCCCAGCGCCTGCATCACCGTCAGCTGGCGATGCACCACGTCGTCCTGGGGGACCATGCCGATCCGGTTGCGCAGCGACGCGTACTCGGTGTGGATGTTGTGACCCTCGAAGGTGACCGAGCCGGTGGTGGGGTGGGTGTACCCGGCGATGAGCCTGACCAGCGTCGTCTTCCCCGCGCCCGACCCGCCGACGATAGCGGTCAGTGTGCCGGGCCGGGCGGTCAGCGCGATGTCGTTGAGCAGCCGCTTGCCACCCTCGACGTCGAAGCAGACGCCGTGGACCTCCAGGCCGCCGGTGCGCGTCGCGACCTCGGTGCGGCGCACCAGGGTACCGCCGGTGAACGCCAGGTCGACGTTGCCGATGGTGACCACGTCGCCCTCGGTGAGGATGGCCGACCCGATCTGGACCCCGTTGACGAACGTCCCGTTGATGCTGCGGTTGTCGCAGATCTCGGTGCCCCGCGATGTCGGGACCAGCATCGCGTGATGCCACGAGGCCAGCACGTCGGAGATGATGATGTCGTTGTCGGTGGCGCGGCCGATGGTCACTGCCCCGGACGGCGCCTCGGCGGACCCAGGCCGCAGGATCTGAAGCATCTTCGTCGCGAGGTTCGACTCTTCCGGTGGCTGGATCACCTGAACCGCCACCGGTGCCCGTCCGGTCGCCGCTGGGGGTGCTGTGTTTGCTGTTGGGGTGTAGACGCGCGGCTGCGGCGCCGGCTGGGGCGGCGGTGGGACGGGGTTGGGCCGCGAATAGGGTGGCGGCCCCGGGCGCGCACCGCCGGGTGGGCGTACCGGTTGTGCCGGGGCCGGGTGGTGCACCGGCGGGGACGACCAGCCGGCGGCGGGCTGCGCTATCCGCATCGACGTCGTTCGCGGTGGCCGGCCGGCCTGCCCCAGGTCGTGTCCCACTTCGAAGCAGAGCAGGGGCCCGTCGGGGTTGCCCAGGTTGACGCGCTGGCCGTCGTGGATCTCGACCACCGGTAGCCGCTGGCCGTTGACGAACACCCCGTTCAGCGACCCGTTGTCGATCGCCATCCACCTGCCGTGGTCGAAGCGCAGCAGCAGGTGGGCGCGGGAGACCAGGGGGTGTGCGACGCGCACGTCGGCGCGCAGATCCCTGCCGACGACGACGTCATGACCTGCGGCGAACGTGCTCTGCGAGCCGTCGCAGGACACGGTCAGCACCGGCGGGACTGGTTGACTCATCGGCCCAACTGTATCGGCTGCGCGACGTTTGACCCCGTCAGCAGTCATCCGGCGCGCCGGTGACCACGCAGTGGGTACGGCTGTAAATGGTGGGCATGCAGCGGTTGCAGTGGATGCACGCCGAGACGTGGTCGGCGTCGGCGGCGATCTTGTTGACCAGGTCGGGCTCTGCAAGCAGCGCGCGCGCCATCGCGACGAACTCGAATCCCTCGGCCATCGCGGTGTCCATACTCGCCCGGTTGGTGATGCCGCCCAGCAGGATCAGTGGCATCGACAGCTCGGCACGGAACAACCTGGCGTCGCGCAGCAGGTAGGCGTGGCGGTATGGGTACTGGCGCAGAAACCGGTGACCGGTGAGGCGCAGCCCCCAGCGCAGCGGTGGCTTGAACGCGGCCGCGAACTCCTTGACCGGGGCGTCGCCGCGGAATAGATACATCGGGTTGACCAGCGAGCTGCCCGCGGTCAGCTCCAGGGCGTCCAGCCCACCGTCGTCCTGCAGCCACTTCGCCGTGGTCAGCGATTCGTCGACGGTGATGCCGCCGCGGACGCCGTCGGCCATGTTCAGCTTGGCCGTCACCGCGATCTGCTGGTTCACCGCGCGGCGAACCGCTTGCACGATGCCGCGGGCCACCTTGGCCCGGTTCTGCAGCGATCCGCCGAACTCGTCGGTGCGGCGGTTGATCAGCGGGCTCAGAAACGAACTGGCCAGATAGTTGTGGCCCAGATGGATTTCCACCGCGTCGAAGCCGGAGTCGACGGCCAGCCGGGCGGCGTCGGCGTGCGCGGCGATGACGTTGTCGATGTCGTCGCGGGTGGCCTTGCGGGCGAACCGCATCGCCATCGGGTTGAAGAACCGCACCGGCGCCAGCGCCCGGGCCTGGTTCGACCGCGCGTCGGCGACCGGGCCGGCGTGGCCGAGTTGCGCGCTGACCGCCGCGCCCTCGGCGTGCACCGCGTCGATGAGCCGGCGCAGCCCGGCGACGGCTTGCGGGCGGATCCAGATCTGGCCGCCCGCGGTCCGCCCGCCCGGCGAGACCGCGCAGTAGGCGACGGTGGTCATGCCGACTCCGCCGGCGGCCGGCAGCCGGTGGTATTCGATCAGGTCGTCGGTGACCAGGGCGTCGGGGCTGCGGGCCTCGAACGTCGCGGCCTTGATGATCCGGTTGCGCAGCGTGACCGGGCCCAGCCGGACGGGGCTGAGGACGTCCGATGCGGCGGCCATGGCCCGAGCCTATAAGAGCCTATAGGCTGCCCGGCATGGCTGCGATCACGTTGGATGGCAAGGCGACGCGCGACGAGATCCTCACCGACCTCAAAGGCCGGGTTGCCAGGCTGGCTTCATCCTCGGCCGGACGCACCCCGGGCCTGGGCACCGTCCTGGTCGGCGACGATCCCGGGTCGCAGAGCTACGTCCGCGGCAAACACAACGACTGCGCCAAGGTGGGCATCATCTCGATCCGCCGTGACCTGCCCGCCGACACCAGCACAGACCAACTCAACGCGACCATCGACGAGCTCAACGCCAACCCGGACTGCACCGGCTACATCGTCCAGCTGCCGCTGCCCAAGCATCTGGACGAGAACGCAGCGCTGGAGCGCGTCGACCCGGCCAAGGACGCCGACGGGCTGCACCCGAGGAATCTGGGCCGGCTGGTGCTCGGCACCCCGGCGCCGCTGCCGTGCACCCCGCGCGGCATCGTGCACCTGCTGCGGCGCTACGACATCCAGATCGCCGGCGCCCACGTGGTGGTGATCGGCCGCGGTGTCGCCTCCGGGCGTCCGCTGGGCCTGCTGCTCACCCGGCGCTCGGAGAACGCCACGGTCACACTGTGCCACACCGGAACTCGCGACCTGGCCGCCATGACCCGGCAGGGCGACATCGTCGTGGCCGCGGCCGGGGTGCCGCACCTGCTGACCGCCGACATGGTGCGGCCGGGCGCTGCGGTGGTCGACGTCGGGGTCAGCCGCACCGCCGGCGGGCTGGTCGGCGACGTGGCCCCGGACGTCTGGGAGGTCGCCGATCACGTTTCGCCCAACCCCGGTGGAGTGGGGCCGCTGACCCGGGCGTTCCTGCTGACCAACGTCGTCGAACTCGCCGAGGGCCGGTGCTGATGACGCGCCGGGTCGCCGCGGGCCAGTGGCCCATGCTGTCGGTGGGGTTGATCTTCGCGGCGGCTTTTGTGTTGGCAGGCGCGAACTACTGGCGCCGAGGCTCGTTGTTGATCGGCATCGGAGTGGGGGTCGCGGCGATGCTGCGGCTGGTGCTGTCCGACAAGCGGGCCGGGTTGCTGGTGGTACGCAGCAAGGGACTCGACTTCGCCACCCTGGCCACGATGGCGGCGATGATGCTCTACGCCGCCGCCACCATCGACCCGCTGGGGACCGGGTAGAGTCCGCGCTTCAACCGCCCGGCCGGCCGTCGGAGCCGGTTACAGACCGGCCAGGCTTGACAGGTCCGGAACCCCTGGGACACCCGGGATTTGGGGCAGGCTGGACACGTTGCCGCTGGTGATCGAGTCCACCACCTGCGGACAGTACATGGACAGTGCGATACTGGTGAACATCCCCGCCATCCCCGGCGAAATACCGCCGATGCCGGGGACGCTGGACACAACGGAGGACAGCGGCTGGCTGCCGTCTTCCAGCGTCGAGCAGAGGGATTGACCCAGGGAGATCACGCTTCCCGGATCGCTGTAGTTGATCCCGGCGCTGCTGAGGGAGCTGAGGAAATCGTTGTCGGCCAAGTCGGCCCGCGCGAGCGGAGCCGACGTCGCGGCCAGCGTTGTGGCCAGCAGAGCCGCGGATGCCGCGAGCATCCAAGCTGGTCGTCTGTGGTGTGGTGCGTGCATGGTTTAAGTCCCCCTTCGGAACCGTATCCTCAGCGCCGGAGCGGCACTTGGCTGGTAACCCCCAGAAACGATGCCCGGCCGCGGTCACGTCGGTGACACGGTGCGGTCAACATTCGGGCACAGGTGTGCGACCCGGACGACATCCAGCTGGAACTCATCGCGATGGGCTGATCGCCCGCACGCACACCGTGACGTAGGGCAGCGCCAGGCCGTCGGTGCCGGCCAGCGCCGGATGGGTGGCCAGCAACTCGCGGACCTGTTCCAGTGTCTTGGTGCGCACTTCGGCCGGCGAGGTGATGCAGTAGCTGCGCGAGGCCACCAGGTCGATAAGTGCTTGGTGGGTCAGGTAACTCGTCCACTCGACACGATGGTCCTCGACGCCGGAGAACGGCTCGGGCAGTGTCACGCCCGCGTCGACGACGTCGCGGGCGTCCTCGCGGCCGATGATGCGGCCCAGCTCCTTGACCCAGCCCAGCCGTTCGTCGCGGGTGTTCCACACCAGCCCCAGCCGGCCGCCCGGCCGCAGCACCCGCACCAGCTCCGGCACCGCACGCGCGGGATCGAACCAGTGCCAGGCCTGCGCCACCAGGACAGCGTCGACGCTGTTGTCCGGCAAGGGAATCTGTTCGGCTGTGCCCAGCAGAGCCGGGGTGGCCGGCAGCGCGGCGCGCAGCACCTCCAGCATCTCGGGGATGGGGTCGACGGCCACCACGTGCAGCCCGCGTTCGGCCAGCCGGGTGGTGAGCTTGCCGGTGCCGGCACCCAGGTCGAGAACGTCGCCGGCGCCGGGCGGCAGCAGCCAGTCGATCGCCTCCGGCGGATACGACGGCCGGCCCCGCTCGTAGGCGGCCGCTTGCGAGCCGAACGACAGCGAGCGGTCCCGGCGGGAACGCGTCACCGCTAGCGGTCCGATTCGCTCAACTCGAGGGTCTGCCGGAGCAACTCGCCGATCGCGCCGGTCTCCAGCAGGAAGCCGTCGTGGCCGTAGCCCGAGTCGACCACCTGCAGGCGAGCGCAGCCGGGCAGCAGATCGGCCAGCTCCGCCTGCAGGCGCAGCGGATACAGCCGGTCGGAGGTGATGCCGGCCACCACCGCCGGGACCGGGCAGCTGCGCAACGCCGCGGCGACCCCGCCGCGGCCACGGCCGACGTCGTGGCTGTTCAACGACTCGGTCAGGGTCACGTAACTGCCGGCGTCGAACCGGGACACCAGCTTGTCGCCCTGGTGCTCCAGATAGCTTTGCACCGCATAGCGGCCACCGGTGGCCGTATCCTCACCGTCCTGGGCGGTGTTGGTGAACCGGTTGTCCAGTTCGGGTTCGCCGCGGTAGGTCAGGTGCGCGACGCGGCGGGCGATCGCCAGGCCGGTATCGGGTGCGCGGCCGGTGCCGTGGTAGTCGCCGCCCTGCCAGTTCGGGTCGGCCTTGATGGCGGCGATCTGGGTGGTCTGCGTCCCGATTTGGTAGGCGGTCGCACGCGCGTTGGCTGCGAGCAGCAGCCCCGAGCGGACCCGGTCGGGATGGCCGATCATCCACTCCAGCGCCCGTGCGCCGCCCATCGACCCGCCCACCACAGCCGCGACTTCACGAATGCCCATCGCGGCTAGGGCCGCCACGTCGGCTTCCACCTGGTCGCGAATCGATATCGCCGGAAACCTTGCACCCCAGGGCTTTCCGTCCCAGGACAGTGAGCTCGGCCCGGTCGACCCGCGACAGCCGCCCAGCACGTTGGTGGCCACCGCGCACCAGCGGTCGGTGTCGATCGGTGCGCCGGGCCCGGCCATCCCGTCCCACCAGCCCGGGGTGGGACGGCCCGGCCCGGCGGGCCCGGTGACGTGGGAGTCGCCGGTCAGGGCGTGCAGCACCATCACCACGTTGTCCCGGGTGGGCGACAGGTCGCCCCAGCGCTGCACGGCGATGCAGACGTCGTCGAGCACCGCGCCGCTTTCCAGGGTCAGTGATCCGATATCGATGAGGCCGAGCTCACCTTCGGCAGGCAGCGTCTGTGTCGACACGTCGAAGACCGTCATGCCAGACCTCCTCAACGGCTCGCCAGGGCCGGCGACTCGTGCACGGACCGCCGGCGGTTCCGCACCGCGGCGAAGCCGAGTTCCAGATCGGCCAGGATGTCTTCGATGCCCTCGATACCCACCGACAACCGCACCAGGCCAGGGGTGACACCGGTGGCCAGCAGTTCTTCTTCGGCGAGCTGGCTGTGGGTCGTCGAAGCCGGATGGATCACCAGCGATCGCACGTCACCGATGTTGGCGACGTGGCTGTGCAGCCGCAGCGCGT
>NZ_JBYCKY010000714.1:0-2797 GCF_057473605.1 Mycobacterium sp. TH-M82
AGTTGATCGTGGCCGAGCAGGTGGGCTTCCTCGATGACCACGACGGGGGTGCGGCCCCGTTCGTCGCGTTCGGCGGCGAGTGCGTCGGCGGCCTGGGGTGCCAGCGTGGCGTGATGGGTCAATGGTTGCCCGCCGAGGGAGGAGACGATGCGGTGGTGGATGCCGCGCACCCCAACGGTGGGGTCGGGCAGGTAGATGATGGTGTGGCGGCTGCGGTCGAGGTTGTCGAGTGCGGCGCGCACGGCGACGGTTTTGCCGGCGCCGACTTCGCCGGTGATCACCCCGATGCGCCGTTCGGTTACGCACCAGCCGATGCGGGCGACCGCTTCGTTGTGCGCGGCATGCCGGTGCAGCATGGAGGGGGCCAGGTCGCGGCCGAACGGCATCCGGGAAAAGCCGTAGTAGGAGGCCAGTTTATCGATCATCGTTGCACTTCCTGTCCGGTGAGGAGGTCGAGCTGGCCGGGGATCTGGTCGGCAGCTGCGGTGAAGGCGGCGTAGTTGACGCCGCGGGCGATTTCGGCTTGGTGGGCGGTCTCGATCAGCTTGGCGTAGTCGATTCCGCTGGGCTTTGTTGGTGCGGTGGGGGTTTCGGGTTTGGCCTTGGGATGGGAATGTCGCCCGATGTGGTGCGGGATGGCCAACCCCATCGGCACACCGGCCGCACGGACCTCGATGCGGGTCAAATCGAACGGGTCAAAGACCAGCTCGACCTTGCGCCCCACCAGCGACGGGTCGACCTCGTAGGTGTTGCCGTGCAGCGAGACGGTCGCGGTCTTGGTCACGCGGCGGTGTTCTTCCCACAAGAACGCTTCGGTCAGCGTCTCAGGTGCCGGTAACGGGATCGGGTCACCGGCACACCAGCGGGCCAGCGGGGTTTGGCCGGTCTCGGAATGTGTCGCCCGGTGATACTGAGTTTCGACCCAGGCGGCAAAGAGCCGGTTCAACTCGGCCAGGTCGGTGACGTGGTGGCGTCCGATCACGTCGGGCTCACCGGTGATTTCGACCAGGAACTGCTCGCGCACGGTGCGGAAGAACCGTTCGATCTTGCCGCGGCCTTCCGGCCGGCCGGGCTTGGAATGAACCAGGCGTATTCCGAGTTTGGCGCAGGCCCGCAACAGCCACCGATCGACGTAGGCTGCCCCGTTGTCGACGTAGACGGCCTTGGGTACGCCGCGGGCGGCCAGCGCCGGGCGCAGTGCTGTGGCCAGCCGTACCGTGTCTTCGGCATAACCCCACCGGTAGCCCGGCAGCAGCCGGGAGTGATCATCAAGGAAAGCGAACAAATAGGTTTTACGGGCTGCGATCGCCATGCCGTGCAACGCATCTCCTGTCCACAGGTCGTTGGGGTGTTCGGCTTCGAACCGGCCGAATACCGCCGCTGATCCGCCAGCGGTCTCGCAGATGAGCCCGAGCCGGTGGAAGTTGCGTTGCAGGGTACGTTCGTCGGGTGCCCAGCCCAGCTGGGTGCGCAGGATTCGCCGGATCGCCGCGGCGGTGCGATCGGGGTTCTCCCGGCGCAGCGCCACCGCCAGCTCCAACACCTCGGCCGGGGTGCGGGGGGTGCACTGGCGCGGGTTGGGCACCAGTGCGTCGAAACCGCCGGCACGCCAGTCCCGTATCCAGCGGTCTATGGTCTGCCGGCTGATCTGCACCTTCCGGTCGAACGGGTCGGTGTGTTCACGGCCGGCCAGCTCGCGCACCAGCTTTCCGCGTTCCTTGGTGGAATGCACCGGATCGGCGGCCTCCCGGATCAACTGATACCGGAATAACCCGATCGCCCAGGCCCGCTCAGCCCGCACCTTCGCCTCGTCGTCGCCGAGCATCGTCGGTTCTCCTTTGCTGTCGGTGGAAAAAACACAACAGCGCACAGAATTACGGCCGCATCGGCCCCAGCGGCAGGGTCGACTCGTGTTGCACCCGCTCCGGCGGCCAACCCGGTGTCAGCAATCGACCCCCCGAGATCGCCACCGCGGCCACCGCCAGCGGCACCGTGGGCAGCACAAACCGGTGTGTGATCGCGGCCGCGACCGCGGCGATCGCCGTCACCGCATCGGCGATCGGGCCGCCAGCAGGCTGCGGCATCACCGGATCGGCATCCACCGCACGCAGCCACACCGTGAACACCGCCCGCACCGCCTCGGCCCGCCCGGCGAACCGACGCAGCCAACCACGCACCGTTTCGACCGGACGAGCCAGATCGGCCGCGATCCGGCGAAACCCCACCCGCCGCGACGCCTTCGCCGCCAACGCCGACACGATCACCCCGGCCGCATCCGCGCGGCGCAGCAACGCCGTCACCGGCAACAACACATGGGTCACCCCACAGCCGGTGCACCGCGACCGGCGAGGACACAACCGCATCGGCCCGTCGGAGCCGCGCAGCCGTCGTAGCCTGGCCCACCCCCAGCCCGCCAGCACGCCGCCGCACCCCGGGCAGCTCAGCTCGCCCGCCACCAACCGGCGCTCGACTACATCGACATCAGCCTCTACCGTGACCACTGCGCCTCCAAGCGCGCACAGACGGCCCTCCCGAAAACTCCGCCTAAAGAGAAACCGGGAGGGCCGTCGCCTACAACGACGTGATCACCATGCCGCCCCGGCACCACAGAAACCAACCGCCGGCAACGCCACCCCAGGAATGCTCACCGTCAGTGCCGGACCACTACCCCCAGGTGCTCACCCTGAATGCCCCCGAACAAGTTAGTCGAAGCCGCCGACGACAAGCAACTCACCAAACTGATAAGCCGCTATGGCAGAGTGGACTTGATCCTCGTTGACGAATTGGGGTACTTGCA
>NZ_JBYCKY010000715.1:0-1027 GCF_057473605.1 Mycobacterium sp. TH-M82
AGTTGTAGTTTCCGAAGTTCCCGAAACCCAGGTTGAAGTCACCGTGATTCCCGATACCGCGATTGGACATCCCGAAATTCCCGGAACCCAGATTCAAGTTACCCAGGTTGCCGAACCCGAAATTATTGTTCCCAGAATTGCCATTGCCGAAGTTCGCCCAGCCGACATTGCCGTTACCCACATTTCCGCCACCGAGATTCGCCAACCCGAGGCTCACATAGGTCGTCGCCGCCGGAGAACCCCCCACACCTGCCGCGTTGAGGCCACCAAACCCGGCGGAAAGATTCCCCAGACCCGCCAACGGCGACACAAACGAGACCAGTCCCGACACCACCGCCGAAGCCCCACCGTGGTACCCGACCATCGCCGCGACATCCCGAACCCACATCTGCTCATACGCCGCTTCCGTGGCGGCGATCACCGCAGCGTTCTGCCCGAACAAGTTCGACCGCACCAACCCCACCAACTGCGACCGGTTGGCCGCCACCGCCTCGGGATGCACCACTGTCGCGAACGCCCCCTCAAACGCCGCGACCGCGGCATTGGCCTGCGCCGCGGCGACCTCAGCCCGCGTCGCCGTCTCCGACAGCCAGCCCGCGTACTGGGCGGCCGCACCCACCATCGCCGCCGACGCCGCACCCTGCCACGAGTCGCTGGCAAGCCCAGAGGTCAACGCCGAAAAAGAAGCCGCCGTCGACCTCAACTCCGCGGCCACATCACCCCACGCCGCCGCCGCAGCCACCATCGGCGCCGCACCTGCCCCCGCAAACATCCGAGCCGAGTTGACCTCCGGCGGAAAAACCTGAAAAGACACGCCCCGCACCCCCATACCCCTCGCCCACGACCGCGGTTGAACCAAAGCCAACGCGAAGGTTACAACACCACCGTGACCACCGTCGCACTTATCGATTTTTCCGTCCTGGCCCACTCGCTTGGCGAAGCTCAGTCGAACGCGTGGATCACCTGGTAGGCCACGCACCGGATCCGCCTGCACATATCGGGTTCCAGGAGCACGTCGGCGTCGGCG
>NZ_JBYCKY010000716.1:0-2420 GCF_057473605.1 Mycobacterium sp. TH-M82
GGGCACCCCAGCGCGCCGCCGGCGTCAGGTGTGTCTTCAGGCGCACCGAGGTGTCCAGGTAGGCCGGTGCGAAGTATCCGGTCCTGGCCAGCTCGCGGCCGTCCGGAGAGATCACGGCGCTGACGCCGGTGGTGCTGGCGACGACCACGTATCGGTCGAATTCGACTGCCCGAACCCTGGCGAAGGCCAGCTGCTGCTCGCTCATCAGCTCGCCGAACGTAGCGTTGTTCGACGGGACCACCAGCAGCTCGGCGCCGTTGTTCACCGACTGCCGCAGGGCTTCGTCGAACGTGACCTCCCAGCAGGTTCCGACGCCGACCGCAACACCGGCGGCGTGCACCACCCCGGTGCTGCGGCCCGCCACGATGTAGCCATACCCGCGCCCGTGCGGGGCGAGGTGGGCGAACAACCACGGCATGGGCAGATACTCGCCGAACGGCTGCACGAACTGCTTGGTGTGGCGTTCGCCCGGCCCAGTCGCCGGATCCCACACGATCACCGTGTTGGTGTAAGCGGGATAGTCGACGTCGCTGTCCGGTACCGCCAGCAGGGCGCCGACCAGGATCGGCACGCCGATCGCCGTGGCGGCGACGCCGATCTGCCGGCCGGCGTCCCAGTTGAGCAGCGGATCGATGTCAGAGGAGTTCTCCGGCCACACCACGAACGCCGGCCGGGCGGCCCGGCCGGCGCGCACATCGGCGGCCAGCCGCAGCGTCTCGCGGACGTGGTAGTCGAGCACGGCGCGCCGTTGTGCGTTGAAGTCATGCCCCAGCCGGGGCACGCTGCCCTGCACCGCGGCCACGATGACCGACGGGCCGGCCGCCGATGCCGCGTGCCGGACCACCGGCCAGGCCGTGGCGGCGGCCGTCAACACCACACACAGGTAAGCAGCCGACGACACCAGCGCGCCCGCCAAGCCGACTTCGGGTGAGCCGCTGCCGTCGCGGCTGCGTCGCCGCACCGCAACGTTGCGCGCGAGCGCCGTCAGGCTGGCGCCCAGCAGGACAACCGCCGCCGACAGCAGCGGCGCCCCGCCCAGCCGCACCAACGGCAGCAGCGGCCCGTGCGTCTGACCGGTGGCCACAGCGCCCCACGGAACTCCGCCGAACGGCACCCACGATCGCAGCCACTCCGATACCGGCCACAGCGCCGCGAACCACACCGGCCAGCCCGGCAACCACCGCACCGCCACAGCGGCCGCCCCGAAGAACGGCGTGAACACCGCGCCGAGCATCGCCAGCCCCCACCACGCCAGCGGGCCGGCGAACGCGCCGGCCCACCGCACCAGCGGCAGGTAGAACGCCAAGCCGAAGACCAAGCCGTAGATGACCCCGCCGACCAGCGTCGTGGCGCGCTGCGTCAACACCCAGGCGAACAGCGCGAAAGCCGGAACCGCTGTCCACCACCAGTCGACCGGCGCAAAACTGGCCCAGAACAGCAAGCCGGCGCAGGCCGTGACGCTCAGTCGTGTCAGCTGCGATCGAGCCACGATGGGCAAACGGCTGCGTCTTGGCTCAGCAGGTATCTTCATCTCCTCATCCGGCCGATTCGCGCACCTTACCGGTACATGCACCGGGCCGGAAGAACCCATAGGCTGAAAATCGTCTCGATCTGCCGTCTGCGAGGAGTAACGAACGTGCCCCCACTCGAACAGAGTCGCCACCTGGTGACCGAGATTCCCGGCCCGATGTCAATGCAGCTCTCCCGGCGGCGCGGAGCAGCGGTGGCCCGCGGCGTCGGCAGTGCCGTGCCGGTCTACGTGGCTCGTGCCGCCGGCGCCGTCGTGGAGGACGTGGACGGTAACCGGCTCATCGACCTGGGTGCGGGCATCGCGGTGAACGCGGTCGGCAACACCGCCCCCCGCGTCGTGGACGCGGTGCGCGCCCAGGCCGGCGAATTCGCCCACACCTGTTTCATGGTCACCCCGTACGAGGGTTACGTCGCCGTTGCCGAACAGCTCAACCGAATCACCCCCGGCTCCGGCGAAAAACGCTCGGTGCTGCTCAACTCCGGCGCCGAGGCATTGGAGAACGCCGTCAAGATCGCCCGGTTTTACACCGGCAAGTCCGGCGTGGTCGCGTTCGACCACGGCTACCACGGCCGCACCAACTTGACCATGGCCCTGACTGCCAAGGCGATGCCGTACAAGAGCGGGTTCGGGCCGTTCGCGCCGGACATCTACCGGGCGCCGATGTCCTACCCGTACCGCGACGGCCTGGTGAACAAGGATCTGGCCGTCAACGGCGAGTGGGCCGCGGCTCGGGCCATCGGCGTGATCGAGAGCCAGATCGGCGCCGAGAACCTGGCCGCGCTGGTCATCGAACCGATCCAGGGCGAGGGCGGGTTCATCGTTCCGGCCGAGGGATTCCTGCCGACGCTGCTGGCGTGGTGTCGCGACAACGGTGTGGTGTTCATCGCCG
>NZ_JBYCKY010000717.1:0-4353 GCF_057473605.1 Mycobacterium sp. TH-M82
CCGGATGGACGGTGCTCCGCTGCTGTCTGGTCAGCTCGCACAGGACAAGGCCTACACCGTCGCAGCTTTCGGACTGCCGACCCACGAGTGGTTCGAGGTGATCAGGGACGAGCCGGCACTACTGCACGGCATCGTCAAGACGGACCGATTGATCGTATTCGGCGGCGGCACTCCGATTCGAGTCGACGGAGAACTCGTCGGGGCTGTCGGTGTTTCGGGTGGAAGCTCGGATCAGGACCGCCAGGTCGCGGAGGCAGCAGCGAGCGTCATCTGAATTTCGTTGTTCCACAACGGACGCGCGACTCAGTGGGCAGTCCAGCCGCCATCGATACATAACGAGGTGCCGTTGATCAAAGCGGCTTCTTGGGAGCAAAGATAGACGGCCAGCTCCGCGACCTCTTCTGGCTCGAGGAGCCGCTTGACCGCACTTTCGGTAAGCATGACCTGGTCGATAACGTCGGATTCGGAGATTCCCCGGCTCGTTGCCTGTGCTGCAATTTGTTTCTCCACCAGCGGCGTACGGCATCTCCATCCGCGACATCCTGCTCAAACTGTGCACGGCCATCGCGAAACCCACCACCGCGGCGGCGGTGAAATCGCTTGCCGTAATCGCTTTGTTGTGCATTCTCCCTTCGTGTGTTTTCTAGAGGCGCTCCGCGCTGTCCCGGTCCATAATCCGACAGGCAAAGGTTCGCCGAATTTGGCGTGTTCCGCGACTGGGAACACAGTGCACCGCAGGTGCGGGAAGCGGCTTATGGTCGGTGAGAGTTGGGCTTGCCGTCGAACAGGAAGGCGTGGAAATGCCATTGGTCGAGGTCACCCTCACCCAAGGACGTACTCCCGAACAGATCCGGGCTTTGATTCACGAACTGACTGGAGCGGTGCAGCGGGCTATTGCTGCACCGGCTGCCAGTATCCGGGTGGTAGTCCGAGAGGTGCCCCCAACTCATTGGGCCGCCGGCGACGTGACCATCGCGGAGCGGCGTGAACAGGCAAACGTGACAGATACGCCTGCATCTAATCATCCGAAGCGGAGCGAGTGATGACTTCGGAAAGCTCCTTCGGTCATATTATCGATGGCGAAGAGGTCGGCTCGCTCGACGGGGCGACATTCGACAGCGTCGACCCCTGGTTGCGCGAGCCGTGGGCCGATATCGCCTTGGGCGGCAAAGCCGATGCCGACCTCGCGGTAGCCGCGGCGCGTAAGGCCTTCGACGAGGGACCATGGCCCCGAATGGGCTTCACGGAGCGTGGCGCGATCTTGCACAGGTTGGCGGATCTGATCGAGGAGCACGCCGCCGAACTCGGCATGGCTGATACCCGTGACATGGGTAAACCGATCAGACAGGCACGCGACAACGACGTCTCGAGGTCCGCGCTGAACTTCCGGTTCTTCGCCGACCATGCCCGGCTGTCGACCGGTGAGGTGCTACCGATGGATGGCGGCCACCACACGTACACCAGGTTCGACCCGGCCGGTGTGGTGGCGGCGATCGCGCCGTGGAACTTCCCGTTGATGCTTGAGACGTGGAAAGTTGCGCCGGCGTTGGCCTGGGGCAACACGGTGGTGTTGAAGCCGGCCGAGGACACGCCGGCCTCGGCGACGATCCTGGCTCGGCTCGCGCTGAAGGCGGGTATGCCGGTCGGGGTGCTCAACGTGGTCCACGGGTACGGCCCGAATTCTGCGGGTCAGGCGCTGACCGACAATCCGGCGGTCGACCGGATCACGTTTACCGGTGAGTCCGGCACCGGCAAGACCATTGCGCGAGCTGCTTCGGCACATCTGATCCCGGTGAGCCTGGAATTGGGCGGAAAGGGCGCGAATCTGGTATTCGCTGACGCCGATCTCGACAATGCCGTCGACTGGTCCATTCGTGCGATATACACCAATACCGGGCAGGTCTGCCTTGCGGGCAGTCGGTTGTTCGTGCAGCGTCCGGTGTATGACGAGTTTTTGTCGCGCTTTGTCGCGGCCGCCGAGGCGATGGTCATCGGTGACCCAAAACAGGAGACCACCCAGATTGGTCCGCTGGCCTCAGAAGCGCACTACCGCAAGGTGAAGTCGTACATCGATTTGGTGCCGAGCGAAGGCAAGTTGCTCACCGGCGGCCTCGGTGAAGGCTGGGTGGTGAAGCCGACGGCCGTCGTGGATATCGCTCCTGATGCCCGCCTGTGCCGCGAGGAGATCTTCGGCCCGGTCGTTGTCATCGTTCCGTTCGATACCGAGAACGAGGCGGTCGGACTTGCCAACAACACCCCCTATGGTCTCAACGCGATGCTGTTCACCGATAACCTGCACCGCGCGCACCGGGTAGCGGCGGTACTGAAGGCAGGCACCGTCTGGGTCAATTGTTTCTTCATCCGAGACCTGCGCGCCCCGTTCGGCGGGATGGGCGATTCCGGGGTTGGTAGAGAAGGCGGTAACTTCAGCCGGGAGTTCTTCACCGAGCCGAAGGCCATCGTCATGCAGATAGACCGGTAGTGAAGCGATGGCGGGCGAAGCCAGCTCTTACCCGCCAAAAGGCGCACATCAGCCACCGGCTTTCTCACAACCGATACCGGCGTACATAGCCGACGTCGGGCAGGCTCTTCGTGGTGCGGTGAGTCGTCAGCGGCAGCATGGCGAAGAGGTGGCGTTGGCCCGGGTATACCGGCTACCGATCCTCGGCGATGCCTGCTAACGCCTCTAAGTTATCCGGCGACCCAACTGCCGGGTAGCCTCCACGAGCAGCCGGGTCAACTGGGGTAGGGAACGTTCCATCGTCTCAGTGGGGCCCACTATCGACAGCGCGGCGACCAGTCTTCCGGTGGAGTCAAAGATGGGTGCGGCCACGGACATGACCCCGGCGAGGACCTCGTCGCGGTTGATCGCGACGCCCTCGGAGCGGACCTTGGCTAGCGTCGCGTCCCATTGAGCGGCGGACTGCACCGAGTTGGAAGTAATCGACGGGAACCCGACGCGACGCCGGGCCTCGGCGACAGCGGGATCGAAGGCGGCCAGTACCTTTCCCGTTGCTGAGCAGTGCGTCGCGAATCGTCGTGGCAAGACAGCGTCAAGCAGGTAGAGCCCTTCGCGGCACTGCAACCGCTCCAAATGCACTACGTCAGCTCCGTCGGCCACGCCAAGATGGGTGGTGTGGCCGGTGCGCTGACGCAGGTCATCCATGATCGGCAGCGCCGCCTGACGCAAGCGGCTGCGGCTAATCGACAGTTGGCCGAGCTCATAGAGGTGCAGGCCCAAGCGGTATCGTCCGGTAGCGCTATTGCGTTCGACGAAGCCTCGGCTGGCCAACGTGCTGAGCATGCGGTGGGCGCTGCTCTTAGCCACCCCCAGGCTGCGCGCCACCTCCGACACACCCAGCTCGTCATCGGTAAGGAAACAGTCGAGCACATCCAGCGTATTGGCGACCGACTTCAACGGATCATCACGAAACGCGACTACCGCATCGTCAGCGACGCTCATGTCAACTCCCAGGGGATACTGGCTACTTCTCCGACGGCTACATACTATGGCACAGGTCACTGTAGAAGGGACCACGTTGTGCGGGTACGGCACATGAGGCCCGAATGATGGGTTTACGCTCTGCACCTCCGCTAGCTCACTCTGCGTATTCCGTTACGTTGAAGGTCTTCTGCGACGCTGAAGATCGGCCAGACCCGACTAACGGACCCGTTTGCTTTGCCACAGCTCGCTCTTTTACCGGTTCGCACGGTGGATTCCTTGCAACCTAAGACCTTCCTCGGCCAGCACCTAACGCGCCCCGGATCCGGGCCCTCGCCAACTACTAGGGGTCGTGCCGGCCAGCTGGCCGCGGCCAGCGGCGAACAGCCTCACCGGATGGGCGCCCGCGACGCCGTCGATGAGATCAGCGAAGGTGGGCTCGATGATGACGTGCACCCCATGGGCTAGATCGGACTCGGTGCCTGACAACGCGGCTTGGGGGAACGGGTGGCAACCCACGCCGGAAACAACGCCTCTGGTTGGCACGCGGCCAGGGTGCGGCACCCGGCCTGCGCGCGGCGATGGCACAGGATGCAGCGGGTTCCATGACACGTGGCATCAGATCCATCGGCGGGAAATGAGGCTCGTCCAAGCCCACGCAGCCAGCCAGCCGCTATGCGTTCCTTGTTGCGGAACGTTTGGCAGGCTGTCGACGGCGACGTGCAAGTGTGATTTCGAGCACGCGATAAGAAAGTCGCCATCATCCGGCGCACGCGCTCCAACGGAAAGGAAATCGACGATGCCCCAGCTGGCCCGTTCTGAATGGTATGACCTGACCCGCGACATGAACTGGGAGCTGTCCTACGTCACCGAGGACCAAGTGTTTCCGGAGGATTTGTCGAAAAGTTTCG